>CAZWNR010000213.1:0-6917 GCA_964635665.1 uncultured bacterium
CGCCCCCGCCCCCCCCCCCACTCCCCCGGGCGGGCCGGCGCACGCGCGGGGGCGGCGAGTGGAGAGCATGGGGTAGTCCTTAGAAAGAGCTGGAGAAGGAGAGAGCTGGAGAACGATGTTTGGGGGAAGAGAGTTCCTTGGGAGGGTAGGTTGCTAGGAGGCCTAGACCAGGTAGCCACCAATCAGCAGGCCCGCTAGGGCTAGGGCGATCCGACTCATCAGGTTGACATCGGGTGTGGGCGGCAGAATAGCGCGGTACAGGGTGAGTGAGAGGCTGGCAAGGCAGGCCACCACGGCCACGATTCCTAGGCTGGGGAGGGTCATCATCAGCCCCTGAATCACCAAGCGACCACCGACACCAGCCCCCGCCCACAGCATGGCCTCGGTGGTGGAGGGGGCTGGGGAAGGCATGCGGCCTTGGGCCGAGTTCGGTTCCCAGGCCGTGATGGCTTGGGTCATCCACCCCCCCAGGCAACGCCATACTCGCCGCAGCTTTAACGAACCGGGACGATGCCCCTGGGGTGATCCGTAGGCTTGACGCAGGTGCTGGGCTAGGGCGTGGGACTCCTGGACGGATTCGGGTCGCACCGGGTCGTAGCTGAGCAGGACTTGGCCAGAGTCGTCTAGGTTGGCCCTTGCGGTCACGGCTTGGTCAAAGTTGATGGTGGGCCAAGCCGGATGGGAGGCTCCTTCGGCACTGAAGGAGATGAGTTGTTGCTGCACCCACTGCATTTCCGCCATGGCCTGCTCTTGCTCTCGAGAGAGGTCGTTAATGCGTTTGACAATGGTGGCCATCTGTCGTTGATAGGTGGCGGGGGTAAAACGCCGGGGCCGATCCGCCCCTCCTCTACGGCCTACCTCCGACCTGGGCTTGGGGGCGGGCACCGCCGTTCCCGACTGCCAAGATCGGCGCTGTAGCATGTCTACCGTTTCTGCTACCCGGGCTGCGGTACTGTGAACCCTAAGACGGTGGGACACAGGCCAGTCACTCCGCACCTCCAACGGGGACTGAGCCCTAAGGGTCTGCTGCTGACGGAGGAGCTTTTCCTGCATGGCCTGCAAGGCTTGGGTATCCATGGCGTGAACTAGAACAAGAGAACTAAATACAAATGTACTATAAAACCTGGAGATGACAACCCTTGGATTGGGAAAACTGAAAAAAATTGATACGCCAAGGGGGCAGATACTAAAAGTCGGGCGACAATCCCGTCAATCGGACGTCAATACGATCGGCCTTGATGTACCCCTTAGCGATTGCGAGTCACCTTAGCCATGGTTAAAGCCCCGTTCCCCCATGCCTGGGATAGAAACCCTCCTGTACCCCAGGCTCAATCGTCGCCTCACCCATGGCTTGCGGCCTCTCAAGGGGTGGGGTTGCGTCAACGGTCGTGGCTGTACCATGTCGTCATGGCTTGCTTCTTGGGTGGGCAGGTGCTGATGCGGGTTTTGCAGGGCCGCGTGAATCGTCAAAATACCCTAGAACAAATGGCGCTGGTGGGGCCAGGTACGCTGATGCCTGTGCTGATGATTAACATTTTTGCGGGCATGATTTTCACCATCCAAACCGCCCGTGAGCTGGAGCGGTTTGGGGCCATGTTTGCCCTAGGTGGAGCCTTTGCCATGGCCTTTTGTCGAGAGTTGGCCCCCCTGCTAACGGCAGCCATCCTAGCTGGGCAGGTGGGAACCGCCTTTGCCGCCGAAATTGGTTGCATGAAGGTCACGGATCAAATCGACGCCCTCAAAGTCTTGCAAACCTGCCCCATTAACTACCTGGTGGTGCCTAGGGTCTTAGCCTGCTGCCTAATGTTGCCTGCCCTCACCGTGATTGGTTTGGTGCTGGGGATTTTCGCTGGAGCCGCCATCGCCCAGCAAATCTATCAGGTGCCTGTGTCGCAGTTCCTCGAATCGGTGCGGGCTTTACTGGGGATGAGCGATCTACTGGCGGTGCTGATGAAGTCCGTGCTGTTTGGGGCCATGGTGGGTTTAACGGGCTGTACCTGGGGCCTCACCACCACCTGTAGCCAGTCCGTGGGCCGATCCGCCACCGCCGCCGTGGTCACCACCTGGGTGGGGCTGTTTGTCGTGGATTTTTTCCTGTCGCTGTTTCTGTTTGGCGGGGCTGGCCCAGTCTTGCACTAGAGCCAGATCCCTAGGGCTAATGTCAGGACGCGCCCATGGGGGTTTCGGTGCAAGGCGTGGAAGTGTATTAGAATCGCAAGTGTCTTAACCTGTTTGCAAAACTTTACACTCAAGAACTATGACCCACCCCATCATGTCCAAGGTTGTTTCTGCCCTCTTCAGCGTGGCAGGTTTAGGGATCTTGGCCGCTGCCCCCGCTCTGGCTGAGGAACTGCGCTCCACGGCGGCTGTAGCTAACCCCGTGGCCGTAGAGCTTGCCCACCAGCACATGGCCCAAATGGGTGACACCATTGTGGATGTGGCCGCTGGTAACGACAACTTCAGCACCCTCGTTACCGCTGTACAGGCTGCTGACCTCGTAGATACCCTCTCTGGCGATGGGCCTTTTACCGTGTTTGCGCCCACTAATGATGCCTTTGCCGCCCTTCCCGGCGAAGTGGTAGAAGCCCTGCTGATGCCTGAGAACCAGGATCTGCTAACGGAACTGCTGGCCTACCATGTGGTGCCCGACACAGTCACCTCCTCCAGTCTGCGTGGGCCTCGCGATCTGGAAACTCTGAACGGCCCGGTCAACATCAGCTCTACGGGAGATGAACTGTTTGTCAATGACGCCGAAATCATCATTCCAGATGTTGAGGCCAGCAACGGCGTCATCCACGCCATCGACACCGTGCTAATTCCTGAGGGGTTTGTGGATAAACTGACGGCCCGGATGGCAGAAGAGGCCGAAGCCGCTGAGGAAGAGGCCGTCGTTGAAGAAGTGATGACGCCAGCGACCACCACCACCAGCACCACTACCGCCCCTGCGCCGACCCCTGTGCCCGCTACCACCTCCGAGCCCGTCCAGGGTCTCTGGTAGAGCCCCTTACGGACGATGCCCTCCAGGCCCAAAGCTGGGGGGGACGCAGTCATACTGGCGGGGCTACGGCTCCGCTAGTTCTCCAGTGATACATAAAAAACGCGAGAATGGTTTTCAAGACAGCGCCCAACCTGTGTATTCAGCCTCGTTGGCCCTTCCATGGACCCAGGGCCGCATGGGTTTGGCCGCTAGCAGTTGCCCTAGGAACTGCTAGCCTGGACCTGCCCTCCGGTGCAGCCCTAGCCTCCCCCGCGGCCCTACCCCTGGAGGTTGTGCCCGAACCCGTTATCCCCACCCTGGTGGGGCCATCCCTGGGACCACCAACGGACTACCTACCAGAGTCCCCCAAACCTCGCGCCACCCACGTTGTCCTGCGGCTGGGAGCGCGGCGGGTTTATGTCTATGGGGGCGAAGCCGTGCTGGCGAGCTATCCCGTTGCCATTGGTGCCCCCAACACTCCAACTCCTGTGGGCGAGTACCAAATTTTTCAGATGATTGTGGATCCCGTTTGGAAAAGCCCCTGGACGGGGGAAGTCCACCCCCCTGGCCCCAACAGTGCCCTGGGCTTGCGCTGGATTGGCTTTTTGACCCTAGATAACGGCATTATTGGCTTCCACGGCACCCCCACGGTGTCCTCCATTGGGCAGGCGGCCTCCAATGGCTGTGTGCGACTGCGTAACGAGGATGTGGTGGCCCTGTTTGACCACGTTCAAATGGGCATGACGGTGGTTGTGACGCCCTAACTTTGTGATGGCCTGGTTCTTAGTGACGCCCTGGTATCGTGATGCCCTCGCCCACCATTCGATAAAATCCCCACCCGTCAAGATTCAGGGGATAATGGCCCCACGGTATTGATCGTTCTAGAGGAAGTTCGGCCATGGAACCCCGTCTATTGGGCAAAACCGGCATTGCCATTAGTCCCATCATTCTCGGCACCTGGCAGGCGGGCAAAAAGGGCTGGGTGGGCATTGAGGACGAGACCGTCATCCGAGCTATGCAAGCGGCCCTAGAGGCGGGCATCACCACCTTTGATACCGCTGAAATCTACGGCGATGGCTACTCCGAGGAACTGGTGGGCCAGGCCCTAACGGATCGGCGGGATCGGGTGGTGCTGGCTACCAAGGTGTTTGCTAATCATCTACGGTTTAGCCAGGTGATCGATGCCTGCGAGCAATCCCTGCGGCGACTCCAAACCGACGTAATCGACCTCTACCAAATCCACTGGCCGTCGGGTTCCTTTGGCAGCGAGGTTGTCCCCATTGGCGAAACTATGGCTGCCCTCAACCAACTCAAAGATCAAGGCAAAATCCGGGCCATTGGGGTGTCTAATTTCTCCCGGACTCAACTCGAGGAAGCTGCTCAGCATGGTCGCATCGATAGCCTTCAGCCCCCCTATTCCCTCTTTTGGCGCGGGGTAGAAACCGACCAGTTACCCTACTGCATCGATCACAACCTCACGGTGATGGCCTATTCTTCCCTGGCCCAGGGCTTGCTGACCGGAAAATTCGATGCCAAACACTGCTTCCCCGATGCCGACATTCGCAGCAAAAATAAGCTGTTCCGTCCGCCCCTCTACAACACGGCCCTAGCTGCCCTAGCGGAGCTCAACCCCATTGCCAAACGCCACCACACGACCATCGGCAATCTGGCCCTGGCCTGGCTGCTGGCCCAACCTCAAACCACCGCCATCGTCGGGGTGCGCAATGCCCTCCAGGCCCAGGAAAACGCCAAAGCCGCCGATGTTCACCTCTCCGCCCAAGACCTACAAGACATCGACGCCATCAGCCGCACGGTCACCGACTACGTCGATCCCGACCCGGTGATGTGGAACTTCGGCGGGTAATCCACTGACGGATCCTGTCCTACTGACAGGCCAAGGAGCTAAACACCTGGTCGGCGTTGGCCGTTGCCGCCTCTCCGTGGGCCAAAATCCACACAAACTGAGTGCGGCCATTGTAGTCCACAGTGGCCATGAGGCTGCTGGCCGGATAGGTGGCTTGATCCACCTGGTATTCGCCAGTCTGGAGAATGACGGGCACCGTGGTGTCGCAGAGGGGGCGTTCTTCGGTGCTGGGCTGAGAAAATTGGTAGCTTTGATCCCCCACCATGCCCTCCTGGAAGGATTCGATAAAGCTGTTCTGATCCGCTGGGTTCTGAAGATAGCCGGGCAATCGACCCATGGTGAGCAGCACAGAGGGCGGCGTGTCGGTGCTGGTGACCTGGGTAATTTCCATGCCAAACATCTTCATCGCCAACACCCCTTTACTTTCCCCCGGCATGGTGTAAGTAAAGGGGGCTTGTTCAGCGTTGACCCCCTCTGGGCCAATGGCAAATTTCATGGTGCGGCCAATCACAAGCACTAGGGCCGCTACAGCGGCGGTCGATAGCAGCAGGCAACCCCCACAGCCCAGCGCTACCCACTTCCACGGGCCGCTGCCGCTGTCTACCTTTGACGGATCAGAATCTTGGGCCATGGCTACCTCCCATTGCCGTAGAATTTTTCCCTATCATACTCATCCCTACCTGAATAAGCCCCTTGATGGCCTAGGGGCATCGCCATCCCAGGAAAATCTTTGGGTTAGGGCTGGCTAACGGTGGATAATGCCAGAGAACTATGGTGTGACAGAGCGAACGGTGAAATACTTTTTTCTTTCCGATGGTTGGGTAACGGGCCGGGTGTGGGAATTTGGCGGCCTCTGGAACGAGCTAGCTTGGCAGCGCAAACCCCACCTGCGCCGCCTCAATTTGGCCATCCACGAGCAGGGGGAAACCCTCTGGCTGTACCAGGTGGAAGAGGCGGTGCTGATGGTGGAGGTCAAGCCTGAGAAGGATAGCGAATCTGCCTTTAACCAGGTGGTGCTAAAACGATTGATGACCGCTGAACAGGTGATCGAGCGCCTCTGTGCCGATCATGCTGCCCATCCCCCCGCCGAGGGCATGACCGAAGGGTTTAGCGGGGCAGAGGACTGAGGTTGCTGACGGCCCGTTCTAGGCGGGCCAGGGCGCGGTTGTAGTCTAGCTTGGCCCGCACTAGGTTGCCCTCGGCCTGGGTGAGTTCGCTGGTGGCGTTCAGCACCTCGGTTTGGGTGCCTACCCCCGCCTCAAAGCGCAGATTCGCCAGTTCTAGGGCCTGCCGCGCTTGGGTGACCGCCAAGGCAGCGGTATCGATGTTGGCGAGGTTGGCTTGCAGGGTGTAGTAGGCTTCCTCCACCTGTACACGGATGGTGTTGCGGGCGTTCTCAAACTCAAACTCATCAATGCGAGTATCCAGTTCGCTTTGGGCTGCCCTCGCCTGGGTGCCGCCGCCGTCAAACAGTCGCCAAGCCAGCTCAGCACCCACCGAGAAACCATCGTTGGTACTGGTCGGTACCCCCTCCGGCGTAATTAGGAGTGCCTGGAAGTTGTACTGGGCAAACAGCCCCACACTGGGGCGACTGCGGGCGAGGGCCGCCTGGCGCTGGGCCTCGTTAAAATCGCGCTCGGTGAGGAACTGCTCTAGCTCGGCCCGATTTTGATAGGCCATTACAATGCTTTCCTCCAAGGACAGCGGCCAACTGCCCATCACCTCAACCCCCACAGTAGTAACGGTGACGGAGGGGGGAATATTGAGGCGGCGAGACAACTGGCGTTGGGCGATCTCCCGCTGACTCTGGGCTTGGGTAATGTTCTGGCGAGCATTGGCCACCTGCACCTCGGCCCGCAGCACGTCAAACCGCGTGCCCACACCGACCTCTTCCCGCAGGCGCGTAATCCTTAGGTTTTCCTCGGCTTCGCGCAGGAACGCCTCGTTAATGCGAATCTGCTCACTGGCATCCTGCACGGCGTAGTAGTCCGTGGTCGTGTTGAGCCGTAGTTCCTCGCGGGTGCGTTCCATGGCCAACTCCGCTAGTCGTACCTGCTCCTCGGCGGCCTGAATGCG
>CAZWNR010000214.1:0-6885 GCA_964635665.1 uncultured bacterium
CATGGCGGCCCTGGGGAATGCGCCAACCGCTGGTGGCACCCAAACTGCGGGTAACGGGCGGTGCCGCCGGAATCGCCTCTGGAGTGACAATAAAGCTGTCGATGGGGCGTTGGCGTTTGTCGGTGGGTGCCCGCCGCACCGATTCGCTGGCCTTGGCCTCCCCACGGGTGCCAGAGCCAGAATGGCAACAGTCTAAAATCACCACAATATGGGGATGGTTGGTGGCCACGTCACCAATCAGTTTGGCCAGTTCCTTATCGGCCAAATCCCAACTGCCCGCGCAACGGCTGTCGTAGCAGACCAGAGTTTCATCCAACCGATCCGGCTCTAGGTGCCAAAATTCCTCCGGGGCTTGCTCCTGGGAACCGTGACCCGCATAGAAAAACAACGCCACATCCCCTTCCCTCGCCTGCCCCAGGTGGCTGCGAAATCCCTCAATCACCGCCTGTCGGGTGGCTTGTTCATTCAACAAAACGCGCAGATGGAGGTTGCCATTATCTTGGCCCACGCGCCCCTCTAGGTAGGCTTGCATGGCGGCGACATCGTTGGTGCAGCCCTGCAAATGGGGCACCGAGGAAGTGGGATCGTATTGGTTAAGGCCGACAAGGAGGGCGTAGGTGTTAGCCATAGGAACCTGCCAGAGGGATTAGTTGGATAGGGGAGGTGGGAAGGTTGAAGGTAATAGATATTGCGTTGGGAGAAAGGGCTATATACTCGTCAAAGTCTGGTGCATTTACTGATTTATTTCAAGGCGTTGATAACCTCTCGCAGCCGCTTATTTAGGTCTAGGAATCTCTCCATTTGTTGCTGACTTAGAGAAACGCCTAGATCCTTCATTTCCTTGAGGTCGATAAAGCTCTGAAGATCTTGAAACTTAAGTGCATCACCCACAAAAGATTTCATGGCATCCCTTTGGGCCATTCTCATCGCATTATCCTCATCACTCTGAGCATGGTTTAGAATAGTGGCTAATTGTTGATTCTTGCGAAGCTCCTGATCATCACCGGAGGCCACGATGGCAGGAACAATTTTGATAACAACGTAGTCGTCCTGTGTCGGTTGTTCCTTGTCGGCAATGGCGAAGTATTCTAAATGTAAGCCTCTAAGCTGATACTTCACGGCTTCCACAGGTTGATTAAACAATACGTAGGCACCGCATCGAAGTTTAGCTTCACCATCTGGAAAGAGGCTATAAAAATCAACCTGACTTTTGAAGATAACCTGATTCTGCTGTTGTAGTTCAGCTAGATGTGCCAAGCCAAGTACCGCATTACCAACCACTCCAGAAAATGGAATCAACGCAGAGAATACTGCTCCGAAGTTCGCTTTCATTTGCTGTAGTCCTGCTAATGCCGACGCGTTATCTTGCAAGCCCTTGTCGATTTCAGTCGCAGAGACCTCAAGCCAGACTCGGTTTTTAATGGAATGGTTTTCCTTGCCAAAGATATGTTCAAATTCTAGGTTTTCTTGTAGGGAACCTTCCTTGATATCTATCCCAAAGAAATTGATAGCTTCCGTTATGGGTTCATTGCCATACTTAACCCGCGACTCAACGAGGAGATCGTTACCGTTGCGATTTTCATCGTAGTTCCCTCTAACCAAGAAGGTTTCTAGGGTGATAGTGAAAGATCCTCCTTCCTCCACGAGTCTATCGGTTGGTGAAAGGGGTGAAAAAGCTCTTTGAAGTCTTGCCCCCTGAGGGTTATCTAATTCAGACAGAGGTACAAACCAGCATGTATCTTTGCTAATGTCTCTTGAACGAGTTTCCATAGTCTTTCCCGATGGTTTATAGGGCATCGCTAGATCAGCCAAACTGGGTAAAAGGTGTCTGACTGTTTCCTATCGGCTTTAGCCAGACACCTTTTCTAGATTTAGAGCCCTAGCCGTGCGTAGGTTTGTAGGCCAACAACGCCGTCGGCACCTAGGTTGTATTTGCGTTGAAAGTCTTCAACAGCTTTCTTCGTTCCGGGGCCAAAGACGCCATCAACCATTACGGCAATTCCGTCGGCCTTAAGGGCCGTTTGTACTTTGCTGACCCATTCCCCCTGCATGTTGGGGGTGGTCAGTTTCAATGCAGGGCGATCTGTTCCAGAAGGTTGAGAACTAAAGCCACCTTTAGCTAGGGCCAGACCTTTTTGAAAAGCCTCCGTAAAGGCATCAAGGCCATGGTGTCCGCCGTTAACGTACTTGCGGGCTTTGGCGTAGTCCTTCATGGCAAGCGCAGCTCGAATACATCCTTCCTTACTCTTGAGAAAAAGAGCTAATAGATCCGCTGCAATTTGAGGATTGTTCGCGAGTTCAGGGTCATCAATAAGACGATTTCCTAAACCTAGTTCAGCACTGAATTTCTGGTAGTTGTGCTTACCTGTGAGTTGTACAAAGCCCCGACCTTTGTACTTATCGCCATCGCCAACAGCGCTATTCCCTAGGTCTGATCGAGTGTCGTATAGTCCAAAGAGACGGCCTCCAGGGGCAGTGTTGTGGTTGGATTGATGCTCGCTAATAGGGACAAAGCTACCCGTTTCTGCGCGAATAGTACCCAAGGCCATCAGCACCATATCGAGATCCCCTAAGCCCACTTTTTCCAGTGCCCTTAGCACGGGCGGCAAGTATTTTTCAAGGTTGCCCCGTGGGGTTCCTTGAAAAATTTGCGCGACTAGGTCAATGGTAAAGATCCCGGTATCCACTGTTCTTTTAGGAGCCTGGTAAGCATACCCCAAAGCTTTGAGCGTCATTGGGCCTGCAACCCCATCGGCGGTTAGGCCAGATTGGTTTTGAAAGGCAATGACAGCGGCCTTCGTTTTGGGGCCAAAGTCGCCATCAGGCTGACAGGAAAGGAGTCCTTTGGCAACTAAAATTTTCTGCAACTCCAGAACTTCTAGGCTGACCTGATCCTCCTTTAAGGTAACATTTGCAACAGGTTCAGGACTCGCTGGTGGTTCACTAGATAGTTGATTTACAGGAACGTCAGCAACTTTAGCTTCAGGCTTTAGGGTTTCTGGTGTGGGCACAGCAACCGGAGTTGAACCAACCTCCGTCTGCATGAGTTTGGCTAGGGTTTCTGGGCCAGCAACGCCATCTGCTTTCAGTCCCATTTTTTCCTGGACTCGTTTTAGGGCCGCTTCGGTACCTGGGCCAAATTCG
Organism: uncultured bacterium; assembly: GCA_964635665.1. GTDB lineage: Bacteria > Cyanobacteriota > Cyanobacteriia > Phormidesmidales > Phormidesmidaceae > Nodosilinea. Next base: position 3,145 of record CAZWNR010000214.1, read on the forward strand.
CCATCGGCGGTAATGTTTTCTCCCTGCCTAATCAAAGCCTGCTGCAATTTCTGAACATCATTCCCCTGCAAAGAAGGCCGAGTGAGTTTCAGTGTCCGAGGATTATTATCCCAAGGTGCAATGGCAAAACCACTGACTGGAGATTTGTCGAGGCGACTGTGAGTTTGTCCACCCCACTGCCCATCTTCTGAAATTTTGTCTCCAGGGTTGTTCTTATTCCAAAGTTGTTGGAATGCTTTCACTGCCGTTGCACGAATGTCCACGCAGGGCTGACCAACATAGTCAAAATGCCAGGGATCATTTGGAATTCTCGCCCCTAACCATACCCATCCGTGACGTTCTAGGTAGGGACGCCAGGCTTGGTAGTCAGCAACGTCTAGGGCGATACCGCTTTGATGATTACTTTTTCCTGGTTCTGATACGGCACCTAGCCCACATCCCCCAGCACCATTTCTGCGGTTATAGAGAAAGAGTTGCTGTGCAATCGTTCGGTAGGCCGAGGTAATCTTCATGGACTGCCCACGCTCAGCAATTACCTTACGCAAGGACTCTTTTGCGGCTGACTGGAGAAAAGGAAAGGCGGCTTGTTCCAGTTGCACGTTCAGATCGTCGAAGCTCACCATAATATTGGGGGAGATGAGATTCATCTGATAGATAAGCTGTTGGGAAAGCCCATTTGCGATGGCGGAGGAACAGCCTGGTGCTTTACTCAGCGAAACTGGCGTTAGAGATCGAGTTAGGATAACCTCTGCAGTCGTCTCAGCTTGGTTGATCTCAGCTTCAGACTCGAATTCAAATTCTTTCAAAAGAACTTCTGTATCAATAGTGAGCGTTGTCATAATCACTCCAAAAAGTGAGCATTGCACACCGAAGTTTTCTTGGAACAAAAAATGTTTCAAGAAGGTCAATTTTCACAGCGTATAAACCGACCATGATGACCGAATCTCAATCACATCAAGTCAATCGTTGAGGGGTGAAGCGAAGCTTGAGGTAATCAACAAGGCTTATCCTGCTCCTGCATTAGCTATGGCTCATGCAGCACAGAGATACTGGTAATTATCGTCAGGCAGAACGTAACGACCAAGAAACCGATGCTGCCATTACAACCTTAACTACCATATTGCGCTTAAAAAGCTTACATATAGGGAAAGTGACAATATTCTTTATATGTCAAACTAAATTGGCTTATACGCTTAACTCAAGCATCTTGGCTGAGTCTAGATGCTTGCCATGATCTGCACTCGCGATTTAATTCAGGGGGGCACGCCATGACTTCACCCTAAGCAGAAGCTGAACAAAGGGCTGCTGATCGAGTTGCCTGCTCCTTCTTTAAAGCGCGTCTTTTCTCCGTAGAAATAGTGATAAACTGATCCTCGAAAAATAAAGGAAATCTTAACTTGAACGCCCTGCTTTGTTATGAAGTATGGGGCCAATTTGGCTGACAACTGTATTCGGTGGATAGAGAAAGTGACAACAGACGAGTCTCAAATTACGGCACTGCTAGAGGGCTTTGGTCGCTTTGGGGTGGATTTGGGCCTGGAGCGCATCGAGGTGTTGCTGGGTGCCCTGGGCCATCCCCAAAAACGGGTGCCGATTATCCATGTGGCCGGGAGCAACGGCAAGGGTTCCGTTTGTGCCTACCTGTCCTCGGTGCTGGGGGCGGCGGGCTACCGAGTGGGGCGCTATACCTCGCCCCATCTAGTGAGCTGGCGAGAGCGCATTTGCATTAACGACCAGCTTATTGAGGCCGCTGATCTGCGTCGTGCCCTGGATCGGGTGATTGCCGCCATTGATCCAGCCCAGCCTTCGCCCACCCAGTTTGAGGTGTTTACGGCGGCGGCGTGGGTGTATTTTGCCGAATCCGAGGTGGATGTGGCGGTGATTGAGGTGGGCCTAGGCGGACGGCTGGATGCCACCAACGTGGTCGAAACGCCCCTAGTGAGCGTGATCACCTCCCTCAGTCGGGAGCATTGGCAGCGCCTTGGCCCTACCCTGGCAGACATTGCGCGGGAAAAGGCGGGTATCCTCAAACCCGGACGACCTGCGGTGGTTGGCCCCCTGCCCCCAGAGGCGGCATCGGTGGTGAAGGCGCGGCTGGCGGAGTTGGCTTGTCCTGTCGTGTGGCCCAGCCCAGCCCAGCCTGTGGGGGATAATCAGGCCCGTTACGAAACCGCTCAGGGCAGCCTCACCTACCCGTTACCCTTCCCTGGGGAGCACCAGCTTACCAATTCGGCCCTGGCGGTGGCGGCGCTGCTGGAACTGCGGCGGCAGGGCTGGGAGATTTCCGATGCGGCCATTGTGCAGGGGATGGCCTCGGCCCGTTGGCCCGGTCGGTTGCAGTGGGTGCATTGGCAGGATGACGCTGGTCAGTCGTACCCGCTGCTGATTGACGGTGCCCACAACCCCGCTGCGGCCCAGGTGTTGCGCCGCTATGTAGACTCGCGGCTGATCCATGGTGAGATCTCATCTTCGGTTCAGCCCCCAAACACGACCGAAGGCGTAGCCTGGTTGATGGGAATGCTGACCACTAAGGATCATCGCGAAGTCTTTGAAGCCCTGCTGCGACCGGAGGACAGGCTGTACTTGGTGCCTGTGCCCGAACACCTATCAGCGGATCCGTCGGAACTGGCGGCGATTGCCAAATCCGTCTGCCCCGATCTGTCGCACTGTGGAACCCACGCCGATCTTCATCAGGGTCTAACGGCTTTGGCCACCGATACAGCATCGCTCAAGGTCTTCTGTGGGTCGCTTTACCTGATTGGCCATTTCTTCGCCACAGAATCCCAGGTCACAGAGTCCCACCGCAGAATCGAAAAGGAATAGGGCGATTAAGAACATGACATAGATCTGTCCGGCCCCCCTCTCCTTCCTGGGAGAGGGGCTGGGGGTGAGGGCAAAAGCTTGGCCCCAGGGAGCTTATGTCTGATAACGGCCTATCCACCTTAGGTAAGAATCAAGGCGTGCAAGCTACCCTTACCGAGCATCCCAGTCGGCGGCGGCATCGGTGATGGCTTGGTCTACGGTTTTTTGGCCCAGCATGGCGGCTTGTAGGTTGTCGTAGAGGATGGCTTGTAGTTCCTTGATGCCGTCCATGGCGGGAATCAGGACTTCGGCTTGGCCCATTTGGGCGGCGCTGACGGAGCGGGCCTGTTCTACCCCTGGGGCGGCGCTGTCGTTGACCTGGAAGTAGGCATCCTTGAGGGCGGCGGCGGTGGAGGGCAGCACGTTGGCGGCCTTGGCAAAGGTGAGTTGGTTGGCGTCGTTGGTCAAATACAGGGCAAAGTCTAGGGCGGCATCGGGGGCATCGCTGCTGGCGGGGATGACCAGATTCATCACGGCCACGTTCTTTTTGCCCGTGTCGCCGCTAATTTGGGGGGCGCTTTGGGTCACGGCAGCGATGTCGGGGGCGTTGGTTTCGATGGTGGGGAAAAATTCCGCCCCGGTGGAAAGTAGCGCCACTTCTCCAGCCTGGAACAGTTCAATGGCGCGACGGTGGCCCTGGGTCAGCACTTCCCTGGGCAGCAGGTCGTTGGTGTACAGATCCGTCCAGTATTGAAAGACGGCCTTGCCTGCGGGGGTATTAAAGGCGGCCTTACCCTGGTCGTCTACCAAGGTCACCCCCATCTGCACGAAGGATTGCAGCACATCGGCGGAGTCCTCTGGCACAAAGGTGGTGAAGTAGGCGTATTTTCCGGTTTTCTCCTTCACGGCCTGTGCTACGGTGGCCAGTTCAGTGTAGGT
>CAZWNR010000215.1:0-6870 GCA_964635665.1 uncultured bacterium
CGAAATATGCAAGGGATAGTGAATCTTCAACGACTGAACCCCTACGGTAGACAGCAGCTTCTCGGCGGCTTGGGTATAGGAATGGCGGTTTTGGCGAAAGTTGCGTTTGTGGGGCTGTACCACCTCAAGGGGGAGCAGCACATTGTCGAGGGTGTTGCGCCAGGGCAGCAGCACGGGATTTTGGAAGGCGATCCCGATATTTTTAAGGGGGCCAGTGATGGGCTGTCCATGGAAGTAAACGGCTCCTTCCTGGGCGGGGCTGAGGCCCGAAACCATCCGCAATAGGGTGGTTTTGCCGCAGCCCGATGGCCCTACTAAGGAAACAAATTCCCCCGCCGCGACCTGAAAAGAAACCTCGTCGATCACCGTCATCGGCGCACCTTGGCCGTAGTAGGTTAGCCGAATGTTGCGAAAATCGAGGGCGGGAACAGACTGGGCATTGATGGCGGTCAAGGGGCTCACATCAACCATGGCAAGGACGTATAGGTATTCCTAGACGCTACCGATCCCATCGATCATAAAGTGTGTTTTGAGCTACAAATCCCTAAGGGTTCCCTCCCCTAGGCACCCAGACGCGACTCCTAGGGATTTAGGGTCGGGCAACCGGACGCGACCGTCCAAACGAGGAGAGCTTGGGCCTCACTGCGCCAGCGCAGCCAGCCTGTTTCGGTGGTGTGACCCGGGAGGGGGGTACAGCCTTGAACGGGTTGGATAACCTCTACCTGCATCCAGTCGCCGTCGATGGCGAGGGGCCGGATGTGGCTGTTGGGGGCCACGAGGAACTGGAGCGGGCTCGTCACCCTAGGATCGGTGTGTAGGGATTGGGACAGACCATGCCGCCGAAAGCGAATTTGGGGCGTGGCCGTCAGGATCTCCTCCCAAGGCTGAAGGGTGAGGGCAACGGCCCCTGCATTGAGGTGGGCGACATGGGCCCAGGCGCTGCCAGCGGGGGTATATTGAAACCGAAACCAGCCGTCTGATCGCTGTTCTAGCACTGGGAAGCTGTAGCTTCCCGGGCGAGCTTCCACCATGGCAAAACTGGCATCTTGGCCGATGGCAATGGGTTCGTAGCCATTGATCATCAGCCAACCGTTGACTATCCAGCCCCAGTGATCGCCGTTGGGGCCAACATAGAGGGGCAGGGCCACAGATCGCAGCCAACGCCCATAGGCTAGGGGGTGGTTCTCCCAGGCGGTGGTGTTGAGGAAGGACAGGTCACGGGGCTGCAGTAGGCCGATGCCCAGGTTATCCTCTGGCCCAGGAATCAGCCCCACGATGCCCGTATTGGGGGGCACACCGGCCTCTGGAATGGTCAGGGGCAAGGGCGGGCGGACAGGGGCCGTCGATTCGGGCGGGGGAGCGGTTGGTTCTGTCTGCTTGGGCTGTGTCGATTCGGGCGCGCTGGCAAGGGGGGGGAAGCGATCTGGGGCATTGGCGAGGGCCGCAGATGGGTTTAGCCCTTGGAGCCCTATCAGCGAACCCAATAGCACCGTTAACCAGACCCTTGGCCTCGCTAAACGCATCCCCTGGCATATGAGACAACGGAGACTCGCCGTCGGGGGACTTGGGGTAACCGTTGATCCCCTGGGCATCAATCTGCTGGGTAGAGAGGTTGCGGCTGGGACTTTGTCGGGGCTGGGTTTCCCGGTGTTTAAGGCTTGGGCCAATTGGGAGCAGCCCAGAGATGGCAGTGGTGCATGACTCTGGCAGGTCGTTGGCATGGTCATGGTGCGGCAAAACCGTCAGGTGCGGCAACAGGTATGGTAAACAATCAGGGTAGAAAGCAACCGGAGAAATGCGTGGAATCAGGCAAAAACACCCTGGCCTACGGTGTCATCGCTACGGACTACGATGGCACCCTGGCTACGAAGGGAACCGTGGATGGGGCTACCCTGGAGGCCCTGGAACGTTACCGCCACCGTGGCGGCCATCTCATCCTGGTGACCGGGCGGCAGATTGACGATCTTTTGGAGGTCTTCCCCCATAGCCATCTATTTCAGGGCATTGTGGCAGAAAACGGAGCCGTTTTCCACCAGCCCCACCGCAAGCAGGTAAAACCTTTAGCCAATCCCTTCCCGCCTATCCTCGTAGATACACTGAAGGCATCCGGCGTTGATCCTATCCATCAGGGGCAGGTGTTGGTGGCTACCTGGGAGCCCCACGGCGAGACGGTGCAGCGTACCATCCGGTCCTTGGGGCTAGCGGCAACGGTTATTCTCAATAAGCAGGCGGTGATGATTTTGCCCCAGGGGGTGACCAAGGCCAGCGGTCTAGCCTTCGCCCTGGCGGAACTCGACCTTGCCCACCTGTCCACCGTTGGCATTGGCGATGCCGAAAACGATCACAGCCTGCTGCAAGCCTGCGACCGGGGGGTGGCGGTGGCCAATGCCTTGCCTGAGTTGAAGGCCATTGCCCACTACGTGACCCAGGGCGAACGGGGGGCTGGGGTGCAGGAGTTGATCGCCCTGCTGCTGGAGGGTGGCCTGTAGGCCAGACCGTTGTTCAAGGGTCTGGGGCCAGGGAACAATCAGGATAGGGGCAGGTAGGGCTAAAAAGGGCATAGCGGTTTTTCCCAGACATCTTGGCCTGGTACATGGCCTGATCTGCTTGGCGCAGCAGTTGATCGGCATCTAAAATTTCCCCCTGGGGGTAGAAGGCTGCCCCCAGGCTAGCGGACACTTGCAGGGTGGCGGTGCCCCACGGCACGGGTTGGGCTGCCGCCATCAGGAGGCGCTGAAAAATGGGCTGGCTGGCCGCTGGGGTTTCCACATCCGCCAACACGGCCACAAATTCATCGCCCCCCAGGCGGGCCAGGGTATCGGCTTCCCGCAGCACTTGGGCCATGCGGTGGGCCACGGTAATTAGCAGGTGATCGCCAGCCTCGTGGCCGTAGGTATCGTTCACGGCCTTAAATTCGTCGAGATCAATGTAGGCCACCGCCAGCCGTCGATGGTGTCGCACGGCCTGAACCATGGCGTGATGGAGGCGATCCGCCAGCAACAGGCGATTGGGCAGGTTGGTGAGAGCATCGTAGTGGGCAATGTGTTCGAGTTCTTGCTGATGTACCTTTTGCAGGGTGATGTTGGAGAACAACGCCACGTAGCGTTGAGTTTTGCCCTGGGCGTTGTGCACAGCACTAATGGTCAGCATCTCGGCATAGAGTTCGCCATCCTTACGGCGGTTCCAAAGTTCGCCACACCAGTAGCCTTTCTCCGTTAGGTCGTGCCACAGAGATCGATAGAAGGACTCCTTTTGCAGGCCTGACTTCAGCATTTGAGGGGTGCGGCCCAGGGCTTCCTCACGGGAGTAGCCGGTGATGTGGGTAAAGGCTTTGTTGACCTCCAGAATGGTGCCCTGGGCATCGGTAATGAAAATGCCCTCGCGAGCATGGGTAAACACGCTGGCCGCCAGTTCGAGGGCTTCGTTGGTGGCCCGCAGTTCCTGCTCAAGCTGTTGCCGTCGGGCTACCTCGGCGGTTAGTTCTTGGGTGCGCTCCTCCACCCGTTCCTCTAGGTGGGTGAGCAAATCCCGGAGGCGGCGATTTTTTTCCTGAATATCCTGTAAAAAAGCCCGATTTTCCAGCACCGTTGTCACAATATTGGCAATATTGCGAATGTAGGGCTCGTAGGGGCTAAAGACGGGATCATTGTCAACGCTAATCAACAAATGGCCATACTGGTGACGAGGGGAAGCTAGGGGCAAACTGTGCTGGCTAAGGGACTGGGCATCAGGCACGGCGGAATGCTCCTTGCTACCCTTGGGGAAATAGCTGGGGTAGACGATTCCGTCCACACAAAGGGTGATGTAGGCCACCCCCGGCACATCTCGTAGGGCGGCCCCCAGGAAAATCGCCATCGCCCCCGAATCGGGCAGCACATCTAACATGCTGGGGATGATCAACAGGCGACCCAACACTTCGGGGCTTACCGACAGGGGAATAGAGGCAGGGTTAGCCATCGAGGGGCAATCCGTGACGAGCAAGGAACTCGGAAGGCATGATGTAGTAAGGGTTACGGACAATCTGCCCACTCACCACCATCATCGGATGCACCTGAAGAATATTAAACAGGGTGGCCCCATCAAACCGGTTGGCATCGTACTGGCACATGGCTGTGAAGGGGTGAGTTTCCGTCAGTAAATTCAGTCGAGACTCGTACTCCACCAGCTGATCGGCCCCAGTGATATGGGGTGAGAGGGCCCAAGTCATTTCGCCAGTCACCCGCAAGTTTACCCAATGGTTTGCTTGACAGGTGCAGTAGAGATCTTTCAGACGGTTGATCATGCCCATGGCGGTGAAGTGGCCGTCGGGACAATAGACCCTATGGGCGGGGCAAAACATCACGTGGTCGCGATGGGCTGCGTCGGGGGGGTGAATACCTAGGGATGAGAGGTACTCGTCTACTAAGTCCTCATCGTCTAGATCGGCAAAATAGCCCACAAACTCATCCCCAGACAGGCCACTGTTGGTATAGCGGGTAATCACTTCGCGGCGTTCGACTTCGTCGTTGAAGATGTAGCACATGTGGGTATTGGCCGGGAACGGCTCCGGCGTAAACCCCATGTTAATCATTGGACTGGTCGCCGGTTTGGAATCAGAACAGGTTTCAGGCCTGACGTGAGTAGTCATAGCATTCTCCTTATCCAGCGCCAAAGCACCCAAGCCGCCTAACGCTGGCTTGCCCTGTAACGGGTTCTATTTATACAGAATGCCCTGTTCCCCAGGGTGAAGTATGCTTGAAAGCGTTAATTTTTGTGGGGTTTTTGCCCTTTCTCCCGGTGTTTTCTAGGTCAGTTCCCCAAACCTGTGGGGAGCGCCGCTGTGGGGCCACGGGCCTGGGGGGTGGGGTGGTAAGTTTTTCACCGTGGTTTCGGTGTGGTACAGCGTAAAACCCCGTGCTTCGTAGTTGCGGTAGGCGGTGGGGCCATCGAGACTACAGGTATGCACCCACACGCGCTTAGCCCCCATGGCCCAAGCTTCCTGCACTCCCACCGTTAACAAATGGCCGCCCAGCCCTTGGCCGATGAACTGCGGCAACAGCCCAAAATAGGCAATTTCGACGTTCCCTTGGGTCTGAGCTTCCAACTCCACGTAGCCCGCTGGGGTGCCCTTGCTCCATGCCGTCCAAATCTCTACCTCAGGCCGTTCTAAATGGCGCTGCCAGTGGGTATAGCTCCAGGGCAGGCGATCGCACCAGTACCACGCCCCCCCCACGGCGGTATAGAGAAACCTCCCAAACTCAGGGCAGGGAATGTCCATCCGTTGAATGGTCAGATCGTAGGGATCGAAACGCTTGGGCCGCAGCACTGTGGGGCTGAGCATTTCAAAGTACCAGGTGGTAACCGAAGTGGCGATGGCGGTAGATTGCTTGACCATAAGGATATGGCGGTTAGTCGCTTGGTTAGGACGGTACTAATTTAGGACAGCATTAATAACGATGTCATAGTAATAGCGACGTCCTACCCGATCCAAAGGGTTTGCCCCGGTTTAGTCGGGCGAGGAGACCGCGCTCCAGGGTTGGCCAGCCATCGTTTCAGTGTAGCAATTCGCTTAGTGCAGCAATTCGCCGCGCAGTACGGTAACCGCCTGCCCTCGCAGCACGACTCTATCCCCTCGATCTTCCACTTGCAGTACGCCGCCCCGCGCCGAGGCTTGGTAGGCCAAAAAGCTGGTTTTGCCGAGGCGATCTCGCCAGTAGGGGCTGAGGGCGCAGTGGGCCGACCCGGTGACGGGATCTTCGTGAATGCCCAAGGCGGGTGCAAAAAAGCGGGATACAAAATCGTAGGGGGCTTCTCCCCGACTGGTGACGATTACCCCATGCACCGGGAATTGCCCTAGAACGGCAAAGTCTGGCTGCAAAGCCTGTACCGTCGCTGCCCTGTCGAGTTCCACCAGGTAGCCTAGGGAAGTTTTGACCACCGCCACCGGAGTTGTGCCTAGGGCATCGGCCAAACCTTCGGGCGTCTCGATGGATTGGGCGGGATCGGCAGGAAAATTCAGTTCAATCCAGGCTCCCTGTTGCTGGGCGGTCAATAGGCCGCTACGGGTATAAAAACGAGCCTCTTGATCGGGTGGCAGGTGGCCCTCGCTCCACAGGGCATGGGCACTGGCGAGGGTGGCATGGCCACACAGATCCACCTCTACGGTGGGGGTAAACCAGCGCAGCCGATAGCCATCCCCCTCCGGTAGCAGAAAGGCCGTCTCCGAAAGGTTCATTTCCTGGGCTACCCGCTGCATCCAGTCGTCCGGCGATGGCTCTGAGAGTACACACACCGCCGCCGGATTGCCGCCGTAGGGCTGGGCGGTAAAGGCATCAACTTGTACTAAGGGACGTCCCATGTGATCTTTGTGTCCTGAGCGTGCAGTCACCTAAACATGCCATCCATAGGAGAACTCAATCCCCTAGCGGTTGGCCTCTTGGCGATCCTGGCGGAGATCGGCGATTAGTTGTTCAAGCTGTTCACTGCTGGTGTGGTACACCTCGTTGCAGAAGTGGCAGGTGGCTTCGGCCCCGTTGTCCTTCTCGATCATGTCTTGTAGTTCGTCTTCCCCCAGCATCTTGAGGGCACCGAGCATCCGATCAAAGGAGCAGGGGCAGTGGAAACGCACCAGTTGGCTTTCGGGCAGAATGGTGAGCCCCATGTCGCCCACGAGGTCTTCAAAGATTTGAGGTAGGGTCTTGTTGGCCCGCAGGAGGGGGGTAAAGCCCGCTAGGCTGGAAAAACGCTGTTCTAGGGTGGTGATCATCTCTAGATCTTCGGCGGCACGGGGCAGAATTTGCAGCAGCAGCCCCCCCGCCGCCTCGACCCCATGGCTAACCACATAGACCCCTAGCACCAGGGCAGAGGGGGTTTGCTCGGAGGTATCGAGGT
>CAZWNR010000216.1:0-6869 GCA_964635665.1 uncultured bacterium
CCCGTGGTGCAGCCCCCCGTGGTGCAACCTCCGGTAACCCAGCCCCCCGTCGTCCAGTTGCCCGCCCCCGGGAGTGATCCCCCCTCGGTGGTTCCTCCCGCGCCGCTGCCCCCGGTAGAAGTGCCTGTTCCACAACCCCCGGTGGCAGAACTCCCCGATACAGGGCAGAACCCTCAACCCCCCACAGGGCCAACGGTACCGGCGGATCCTCCCCCCTTCCGTCCCGATCCAACGGTACCAGCTACCCCACCGGCGGATCCCCCGGTTATTTTTACTCCCCCTGAGAAGGATCCCCTAGTGCCCTTACCCTAGAGGGTTTAGGCAATCCTCAGTGACATCGTGAGACATGGAGAAGCCCTCAGAAGTTATCGCCACTGAGGGCTTCTCCGTGGATGCGTCGTCGCAAAACCTCGCCACCGGTAGTACGGTTCTACCCACCTGAGGAACTGGGCAACGTTGGTTACCTTAGATTTAGATGTTTGAAGCCCTATTCACATCCAAGTCCACCCTCAGCGGCTTGCCGTAGCACAAGCAACCCATGGGACTTGGTTTGCCCAGGCGATTTGACCGTTACTGCCAGCAAAGCGAGGTATCCACTGTGAGCAACTCTTCCGGCAAAACCCCAGAACTATTCAACGGCTTCAAGGCCTTCGAGCATGGCAATTCGCTGATGCAGTACGTCCATGCCATGAGCCCTGAAACCATCGCCCAGTTATCTAATCCAACCTCCTCGGAGGTACAGCAAATGATGGAACACAACATCATTGGACTGTTGGGGGGCCTGCCTTCGCAGCATTTTGAGGTGGAAATTACCACCAACCGCGAGAGCCTAGGGCGGCTGTTGGCCTCTGCTATGATGAGCGGGTACTTTTTGCGCGGAGCCGAGCAGCGCATGGCCATGGAGCAATCCTTTGTCCTAGCCGACTCTGCCCCTGAGAACGAGTGACGCCTAGCCAACCCCATTCATCCTTGCCCGACTCTTCCCTGGATGCCGCTTCCCAGGCCCGTCGTTGCCGTGATGGCGAAGCCTCCTATCTGACGATGGCCCTGGATGTTCTACCCAAGGCCGAATCCGCAAAACAGGCTGATATTGAAACGTTAATAACCTTTGATCCGGCTGGGGCAGTCTCCCCCTGGCCGGATTTTGTCGCGGCGGAACTGCGGGCTAAGCTGCTGACCTGGTATGCCCAGGCGGGACGGCAACTGCCCTGGCGCAATATCGACAACCCCTACGCCATCTGGGTTTCGGAGATGATGTTGCAGCAAACCCAGGTAAAAACCGTGCGGCCCTACTACGAGCGCTGGCTGGCGCAGTTTCCCACCGTAGAAGTCCTGGCGGCGGCGGAGTTGCAAACGGTGCTGAAAGCGTGGGAAGGCTTGGGCTACTATGCCCGTGCTCGAAATCTGCACCGGGCCGCCCAGCGCATTGTGGCGGATCATGGGGGCCAAATTCCCCAGGATTTCGACCAAATCACCGCCCTTCCCGGCATTGGCCGCACCACTGCCGGGGGCATCCTCAGTTCGGCTTACAACCTGCCCTACGCAATTTTGGATGGCAATGTGAAGCGGGTGCTGGCTCGGCTAGTGGCCCTGCCCGTTCCTCCCGCCAAGGCGATGAACACCCTGTGGGATCTGTCCGAGGGCTTGTTGGATCCCGAAAACCCCCGTGACTTTAACCAGGCCATGATGGATTTGGGGGCCACCCTCTGCACCCGCCGTCAGCCCGATTGCCCCCGCTGCCCTTGGCAGGGCCACTGTCGCGCCTATAATCTGAATGTGCAAACGGAGATTCCGATGACCGAGAGCAAAGCCCCCATCCCCCACAAACACATTGGCGTCGCGGTAATTTGGAATGACCAAGGCCAAGTTTTGATCGACCGTCGCAAGCAGGAAGGACTGCTGGGCGGATTGTGGGAATTTCCGGGCGGCAAAATTGAAGCGGGCGAAACCGTAGAAGACTGCATCCGGCGGGAAATTCAAGAGGAACTCGGCATCGACATTGCCGTGGGCGACCTGCTCTGCACCGTCACCCACACCTATTCCCACTTCAAGGTCACCCTCAACGTTCACCACTGCACCCACCTCAGTGGCGACCCCCAACCCATCGAATGCGACGAAGTGCGCTGGGTCAGCCTCGACCAAATCGAAGAATATCCCTTCCCCAAGGCGAATATTCAAATTATCGAAGCCCTCAAGGCCCACGCCCAGGCCAATTCAGCTGCAAGTTAGGACGGTGTTCAGCCATCCCAGGGATCCCCAAATTTAGGCCGTCCCAGGCAGCGCAAACAGCCCATGTGTAGAGCCATGAAGGATGGTGTAGCGAGGTTTCCTGGCCTTTTACAATGGGGGCAGTCCTTTACCGAGCATTGACTATGGCGGTTGAAACCGTGGGTAGCCCACCCCCTGAGGCAGATCACATTAAAACGGTGCTGGAACAGCAGTTGCCCAGCATTATCGCCAGCTTTAACCAGGTGCTGCGCGAACAGTACGGCATTACGGGCGTCAGCGTGGGCGGCTTTAGCGTGGTGCCCGAAAGCGCCGTGGCCGGAACAGTGGTCTGCGACCAAGAAAGCTGCTCAATTAGCTAGCTCTCAAGACTGGTGCCCAGGGGATGATGAACTCCAAATCGTAGGCCATGGTGAACTCAAACCCCAATCCCGATACTATAGTCGCCCATCTGCGGCAGGCCAACCGGGTGGCGCAGGCGGCAATGGCAGCGGGACATCATCCCTTTGGGGCCATTTTGGTGGCTCCCGATCATCAAACGGTGCTGCTAGAGCAGGGCAATGTGGATAGCCTTAACCATGCGGAGACCACTCTGCTGCGGCAGGCCTATGTCCAGTTCGAGCCAGATTACCTCTGGCAATGTACCCTCTACAGCACCGTAGAACCCTGTGTGATGTGTGCCGGGACGCAGTATTGGGCCAACGTGGGGCGACTGGTCTATGGCATGACCGAACGGCAGCTTTTGGCCTTTACGGGTAGCCACGCCGCTAACCCCACCCTAGATGTGCCCTGCCGTTATATTTTCGATCATGGCCAAAAACCCATCCAAGTGTGGGGGCCGATAGACGCTGTGGTAGACGAAATTGCAGCCCTGCACCGCACTTTTTGGGCCTCTGGGGCTTCCTAAATTAGGCCTATACCGCCCAGGTTTAAAACCCATCGAAGCCTGGGTTTTAGCTCCCAAGGAAGCCCGATGAGAACAGCAGAAGCGAGTAATACGGCATGAAACCATTGAAATTGTAGGATAAGCACAATGAAATGGGAATCCTGGCAATCACTGGCTGATAACCCAACTTGCTGGCAAAATTCGGCTGAGAAAGGATTGCTCAAGGCCGAATATTTAGGCGACTACACCTTGCGGCTGTGGTTTGAGGACGATCTGGATGTCAGCATTTACGACCTAGACTTCTACCCGCTGCTGATCGAAGAAGATCCAGGTCCAGCCCTGAGACCGTTGAGGCAGTTGGAACGGTTTCAGTTCGTTAAAGGTGACTATGCTCTGATCTTGCCCAACCCAGATACCGGAGCCTACGATGAAGCGACCATCGATTTAGCCCCCGAATGCGTGCGTTTTTTCTGTGAGCAGTATGGCCGACTGGTGAAACCGAGCCGAACAGCCCTAAAAGGAGGTGTCTTGGGATGAGCGTTGCCATCGCCAAATGGACGCTGGAGGAGTATCACCGCATGATTGAGGCAGGACTCCTTGACCATCGCCGCGTAGAGCTACTGTTAGGAGAAATTGTGGAGATGGCTCCAGAGGGCGAACCCCATGTCTACTTCAGTATCATCAGGGTTCCATCGTCACCTGCTGGTTAAGGATGGTTTGGGTGGCGGCATCGGCGGCAAACAGGTGCTCTACCCGCAGCGAGGCTAAGGTGATGTCTTGGGGAGTGCCGAAGGTGGTAAACATGGCAAAGAACGCCAGTTCGCCGTAGGGCGTGGCATAGCGGGTGGTGAGCACCGGGGCCGCCGGAACCACCAGCCGGGCTTGGAGGGCCTGGTCGCCTAGGCGATCCCGGAGCAGGGCAGCGAAGGCCTCTACCTTGGGGGCAAGGCTAGGTTGGGCGGCGGCCTCTTGGCGTAGGCGCACCAGCAGATCGGGGCCAACTTCCTCTAAATTAATGACCGACCTGGTTAATCCCTCCGGGTGGATCAGCAGATCCAGGAGGTTCACGGGGGCAGGGTTAGACAGGGCTGTGGCCCAGGGCATTAGGGTCGCCGCTAGCCACTGACCACCCCGGTTCAGCCGCAGCAGGTTCCACTGGGCATCGATGACTAGGGCTGGCCGAGGATCATGGGCCATGAGCAATTGCCCGAGCGCCTGATTAATGGTCTCCAAGGCGGGATCCTCTAGGGGAGTGGCGGCATAAATCGGGGCATAACCCGCCTGGAGCAGCGCCTCGTTACGCAATATCAGCGGTGCTTCCAAGGCGTGCAACCAGGCCAACAGCAGGTCTCGACTGGGCCTCGCCCGCCCCCCTTCAACAAAGCTAATGTGGCGCTGGGATACCCCTAGGCGCAGCGCCAGCTCAAGTTGGCTGATCCGCTGAACCTTGCGGGCCTGACGCAGGGTATTGGGCAAGGGCTGGGTGGGGGAGTACAAGGGTTTTTATTACCTGAGAGGTAGTTGATACCATAACCTAAGCATTGAATACTGAGCCTATCACCCATGGAGAGGTTCAGTCATGCTGCGTAGCTTAATCGTCGTTGCCTTGATTTTGCTGGGAGGAATTAGTGCCGTCGCGCTTTGGCAATACGGCTACCTGGGTATTTTTGCCACGGAATTTCAGAGCACCGCTGGGATGCAAGTCTTGGCCGATCTAGTCATTGCCCTGTCGCTATTCCTGGTTTGGATGTGGCGCGATGCTAAGGCGACCGGACGCAATCCCTGGCCTTGGTTGATTATGACCCTAACGATGGGATCCTTTGGGCCATTGTTTTATCTGCTCACCCAAAAGTCAGCGGCGGCGGCAGAGCCCGAACAATAACCAAACCCTAGGAGTAACGCCTCATACCCCATCCAAATCAGAAAAACCCGATTCTCAATTCGGCAAACCGTAGGGGTGAGGTTTCCTCACCCACACCAATATTAGGGGTAAGCCCGTCGAACTTAGGATCAGGGGCAAGGTCAGCGCCCTCATGGGCTCGCCCTAGGCCATGGGAAAGTTACCAAGCGTAATGGAGACCGCGCACACCGAGGATCTGCGGTATTCTTGGGGCAAAATTCCTGCATAGGTCAGCCCCATGAATCGGCGTAGCGTCCTCTATAGCCTTGTGGTCGTGGTCATTGCGGCTTTGCTGATGATCGTTCCCTTGGCAAGCCGTGCCCCAGCCCAGGTGAGTAGCCCCAACTCACCGCCCCTGCGCAACCTGATCCAAGAGTTTGAGCCCGTCGTGATGCCGGGGGCCACGGCCTATTCCCTATTCACTACCGATATGGCGGCGGCCCATCAAGTGTGGTATCGCATTTCTGGAGGCGATGCCCTCTTCCGGCAGCGGCTGCGGGTGTATCAGGAAAATGCAGGCCCTCGGCCCCAAAATCAGCTTCCCCCCGACAGCGCCCGTCAACAGGAATTACTGTCCAATACACCCACGGGCTGGTTTATGTTTCCAGCGGCAACGGGGGTGTTTACCTACTACTTCGATGGCGATCATCGCTCTGGGGGGGGCCAAAACTGGGAGGATGCCTTTGGGCTAAAGGTGCAGCGCACCCGATTCGCGAACGGCAACCTGTTTGAACTGGGCTTTGAAGACCAGGACAACCTCGACGATTTTAATGACCTCGAACTTCAGGTCGTCATTCTACAGCCGATGTCTTGAGCCCAATGCCATGCCCAAACACCTGATTCTCTTCCGGCACGGCAAGTCAGACTGGGAGGCCAGCTTTAACCGCGACCACGACCGACCCGTGGCGGAGCGGGGGCAGCGGGCGGCCCAAACCATGGGTCGTTGGTTAGCGGCCATGGATCGCGTGCCCGATCTGGCCATTACCTCCTCGGCGGTGCGGGCCAAAACTACCCTAGAGCTAGCCATGGCAGCGGGGCAGTGGGATTGTTCTACGCAGGTCACCAGCGACCTCTATGAGGCGACGGTGGAAGTCGTGCTGGGGGTCATTCATCAACAGCCAGATGCCCACCATGCCCTGATGCTGGTGGGCCACGAACCTACCTGGTCAGACACCCTAACCTACCTGATGGGCGGCGGCGCGGTGCGAATGTCCACGGCAGCCATGGCCTGTCTAGGGTTTGAGGTAGACCACTGGGCGCAGGTGGGCCAGGGCCGTGGTACCCTGCTGTGGCTGATGCCGCCCAAACTGTTGACCGGCCTGATGTAACCTCCCCAGAGCAAACGATGACCCCGTTGCCCCAGACCCAGACCTATTCCTGGAACAACTACCCCTGCACCTACACCCACTACCCAGCGTTGGGGAATCAGGACGCTCCACCCCTGCTGCTGATCCATCCCATTGGGGTGGGGTTGGCGGGCTGGTTCTGGCATCGCTTTGCCCAGGCCATGGCAGAAACGGGCAATCGTCCTGATCTGTATGTGCCCGACCTGCTGGGCTGTGGCCATGGCCCTAAACCCAAGGTGGCCTACTATGCCGAAGACTGGGCTGATCAGTTGGCCCACTTTTTGCGCCAGGTGGTGCAGCGGCCCGTGGTGCTGGTGGTGCAGGGAGGTAGCTTGTCCATTGGCCTGCGGTTGATGGCCCATCCCCAAACCCAGGGGTTAATTCAATCCCTGGTGTTGAGCGGCCCACCGGGCATGAAGCTGATGACCACCCCCACCACCCGCCGTCGCCAAACCCGGCTGTGGAATCTGTTGTTTAGCGGCCCAGTCGGTATCGGGTTCTTTCGCTACGC
>CAZWNR010000217.1:0-6853 GCA_964635665.1 uncultured bacterium
TTTGTAGCAGCAGTGCTCCGACCACATCACCCCAAACATGCCCAGCTCAGCCCGATTGGGATGGCGACCGAGACGCTGCACAATCTCGTCGTACTCTTCCGGCTTGATGCCCTCGGAGGCGATTTCTTCGGGGCTGAAGGGAGCGGCAGCGTAGGCAGTCATGGCGAGCACTGGAAAAACGACGGTGCCTACCGATCTTAGTTCAAATCTATGGGGGAACGGCCTCCTTTCCTATCTTCGGGGCAGATCCGCCGCCTAAACAACGCCTCCATCCTCCGGGGTTGTCGATGGCTGGTAGCAATGGCTAGCCTTGGGGAACGCTGAGGCTAATTCATTGGTCGCTGCCAAGGTGATGTCGTTCCATCAATTCAATTCGATGCCGTACCTCGACATTAGGAAATCACCCTAGGTAAACACCCATGAACGGACTTGAATTCATCATCATTATCATCGGCCTTGTGGCCCTTGGACTGCTGCTAAAACATCTCTATTTCCTGCGCCAACAAAGTCAAAGAGCCCAGGGCAAAGCAAGCTCCTTAGAGGATGAGGTAGCCCGTCTGTGGACGACCCAATCAGAGCTCGCTAGCGAAACCCAACGACTCCAGAGCGAAGTGGTTCGACTAGCCGCAGAAAACCGTGATCTAAAACGACACTCTGACATTCCTCAACCCGTTGAACCCCTCCGAGCTGATCGCCTATCCCCTACAAAAAACGACCCAGATCTCGAAACCTATCACGATTGCTTAAAGCAAGCTATCACCGAAGCAGAAAATCAAAAGAAAGCCCTAGAAACCGAAATCAGCCAGCTTAAGCAAAGCGTTGAGCTCTGGCAAGAAGAATATCGTACAATCGAAGCTCAACACGACGAAATTGTAGATTACGCTCAACGTCTCCAGGCCTATCCCAACTTAATCCACCAGCAAGAGGAGCTCCTTCACAGGATTGATAGCCTAGAGCAGGAAAAGACTTATTTGACAGAACATCTCCGACAGGCTAAAGCCCAGATCGAGCGGGATTTACAAGGGCTTCATCGCATAAAGATTGTCTCCGCCTGTCGCCATCATAGCGCAGGTCATCAAGAGCTTTTTCACGCCAAACTCACCCTGAATTTTAACCGAGTACGCGAAGCCCTAGATTTTGCTGAAACGATGTTTGATGATATTTTAGAAATCTGGGATTCGGCCCGTTTATCTGCCGAAACCTCAAACTTTATTCGTCCCGATGATGTCTATCGTGCCCTGCAAAGTCTAGCCTGGTTTGGGCAGTATTATTTTGAGCGAAATGGAGAGATTGGTAACACCCACTACCATGTGCTCAAGGCCGACTATAATCTAGACTGTACTCCAGAAAGTACAACCGTTCAAAATTCTAGAAAATTAAAAAGCGAGCGATGCTTTTGGCATGGTAGTCAACGCAAGGACATGTTTGATCACCTCAAAATTGGCGGTGGCAATGGCGCGAATAATATTTTACGCATCTACTTTGCTATCAACAGCGAGAGCCAAAAAATTGAAATTGGCCACTGTGGCAAACATTTATCGAATTCAACCACCTAGATAGAAGCCCGATTTGCTGATTTAATAAGTCATTTTGTCGGGCTTGTTGGCCCATTCCTCAAAGGCGGCTAGGGCTTCGGCTTGCATCATGGGTTCCATGGGGATCTGGCGCTGATCACGGGGTTTGGCCAGTTCGTCGTAGATGGTTTTGCTGTTGAAGTCGTAGGCGGCGGCGGTTTCGGCGGTGTTGCCATAGTAAACCCGATCTAGCCTAGCCCAGTAGGCGGCTGCCATACACATGGGGCAGGGTTCGCAACTGGTGTAGAGGTCGCACCCTTCGAGCTTCCAGGAGTTGAGGGTTGTGCAGGCTTCCCAGATGGCGGCCATTTCGGCGTGGTGGGTGGGGTCGTTGCGGGAGGTCACTTCGTTCATGCCTCGCCCGATGACTTGTCCATCTTTGACCACCACGGCACCGTAGGGGCCACCTTTGCCCAAACGCATGGCCTCAAAGGACAGGGCGATGGCCTCGCCCATAAACGATGACGGGATGGTCATAGGACAGGTCTGCTCCCAGGATGCAATTACTCTACCCAAGGTTGTACCACGACTCAGACGGCCACTCACGGATGGGCGAAGAGTTGACCGACGGTGAGGGCGATTTGGGGCACTACCGTGGATTGAATCGCCTCATCGCCCTGAAATACGGTGTCTTCATACTGGCCATCCACCCACTGGCAAAGGGTCACCTGGCGGGTTTCAGGGTCTACGATCCAATATTCGGCAATGCCACGGGCAGCGTACTCGGTACGCTTGTGGCGATAGTCGCGGCTGCGGTTGGTTTCCCCAGGGCCGACCACTTCCACCACCAGGGCCGGGGGCGGCATATCGCGGGTCAGGGTGGCACGGGGCTGATCTTGAATCGCCAAGAGGGACTCTTCCGAATGCACCAGCAGGTCTGGAATGCGGCAGCGGGCACGGCGGCCCATTACTTCGACTTCGGTGTTGTAGGTCACTCGATCTAGGGACAGATGTTGCAGGAATTGCACCATCAACAACCGGGCCAGCTTGAGATTTTGTGGAGATTCTGGGGGCATGGCTACAAGTTCTCCATCCACCAGTTCGTAGCGGGTGTCGGTGCCGTCGTCGTAGGCGAGGTAGTCCTCGAAGGTCAGCAGGGTTTTGGGTGATAGGGTGCTAGTCATGACGGCACATCAAGAAAAAGACAGCGGCCTGGATTTATCCTCAAACACTCCTATCCTAAAACATCCCTACGTCAGGCCATTCGTACCCCCGCCGCAGGGGCGCAGGGTGGTGGTGTTGCGAATGTAGGCTGCACGTTAAAGCCTTTTAGCGGATTCCCATGACAATTGCTGAACAAATTTTCCGGTATCTACCGATACGGCCTGAAAGAGAGCAGCGTGAAGGGCGGGACTTTGTTGAGTTTCTGGAAAACCGCTGCCGACCATAACGCCAGCGATCAGACATTGAAGGCATTTGTTTTTTACCAACCAGGGCACCATCATGGGTATGGTGTTCCATTCTCCATTGGATTGTGTCCATGCCCCGTAAGCGTCCATCCTCGAAAAAAACGTCTCATCAGGATAATTCTGAACTCGCCTCCCAATCGGAAAAGGATGCAAGCCATGCCCCCTTTCCGGTGGTCGGAATCGGTGCTTCGGCAGGGGGCTTAGAGGCGTTTACGCAACTGCTTAGCCATCTCCCGACGGATACTGGGATGGCGTTTGTGTTGGTGCAGCATTTAGACCCCAACCAAAAAAGCTTGCTCAGCGAGATTTTGGCCCGCACCACCGCCATGCCCGTTCAGGAAGCCCAGGAAGGCATGGCCATTGCCCCCAACCAAATCTATGTCATTCCCCCCAATACCCTGATGACCCTAGGCCAAGGGTGTCTTCACCTCAGCCCGCGTAGCCCGAATAGTCGGGTGAGTAGGGCAGTGGATACGCTGTTTAATTCCCTGGCCAAGGATCGGGGAAATCGGGCGATTGCGGTGGTGTTGTCGGGGGGAGATCGGGATGGTAGCCAGGGTCTAGAGGCGATTAAAGCGGCTGGGGGTATTACCTTTGCCCAAACGACAGACTCGGCCCAGGTCAGCAGTATGCCCAGTACCGCCATTGCCACGGGGCAGGTTGATTTTATCCTCCCCCCAGAGGCCATCGCCGCTGAACTCGCCCGCATCAGCCACCACCCCTACATCGCCGCGCCCACGGGTCAGCCCGATCTCCCCGCCCTTCCCGCCACCCACGAAGACGACTTTGTGGCCATTCTCCAACAACTCCAAACCGCCTTTGGGGTCGATTTTAGAGCCTACAAGCGCACCACCCTTCAGCGGCGCATTCAGCGGCGCATGGCCCTGCACCACCTAGAAACCCTCGCGGATTATCGGCGGTATCTTGAGTCCCAGACCACCGAAATTCAAGCGTTATACGAAGAGATTTTGATCCATGTCACCGGATTTTTTCGCGATCCGGAGGTGTTTAAAGTCCTCAAACGCGATATTTTCCCAACCTTGCTACGGGATCGCCCCCCGGAGGTGCCGCTCCGTATTTGGGTGGCTGGGTGTTCCACCGGAGAAGAAGCCTATTCCATTGCCATCGTTTTACTAGAATTTCTGGCTCACCAGCCCTATCAGCCCCAAATCCAAATTTTTGCCACCGATGTGAGTGAACGGGTGATAGAAAAGGCGCGATCTGGCATTTATTTATCCAGCCAGGTGACGGATGTTTCTGCCGAGCGACTCCAGCGTTTTTTCGTGCCCATGGAAGGGGGCTATCAAATTAATAAAACGGTACGAGAGCTATGTATCTTTGCCCGTCAAAATCTCGCTAGCGATCCGCCCTTTTCTCGGCTAGACCTCATTAGCTGCCGCAACGTCCTGATTTACTTTGGGGCGGCCCTGCAACAAAAAGTACTGCCCATGTTTCACTATGGGCTTAGGCCCAGCGTTTTTTTGCTGTTAGGTTCCGCCGAAACGGTGGGAGATTTGTCCTCACTATTCCACCTCGTGAACCGCACCCACAAGATCTACACCAAACAGCCCAGCCCACTCTTAATGCCCATGGAACTAGGTAGCCCCGTATATGTGGCAGAACCCAGCGGCCCCGCCCCTGCCGTTCCGTCGCTCCCCGCCGAAGACAGTCTGTCGGAATTGGTCGATCAGGTAGTGCTAAGTCGCTATGCCCCGGTGGGCGTGGTGGTGAATAGCAACCTAGATATTGTGCAATTTCGGGGTCAAACCGGAGCTTATCTAGAGCCATCGCCGGGGCAGGCTAGCCTCAATGTGTTGAGTATGGTGCGGGAGGAATTGCGCCTAGAACTGCGTACCTTGCTGCACCAAGTGCGCCAAACGGGGCAAGCCGCCACCAAGACAACCATCGCCCCGATTGCAGGCTCCCCTCGATCTGTGCAAATTGACGTCGATCTCGTTTCCAGAGAAACGGCGAATGAAACCTATATTCTGATTCTCTTTACAGAGGTGAATACGCCCTCCAGTGCTCCAGAGACAACGACCCTAGGGGATGCTGACTCCCCTAGCCAAGCCTCCACCGATTTTCAGCGCCTAGAACAGGATCTAAAAACGACGAAAGCCTACCTGCAATCCATCATTGAAGAGCAGGAAGCCACTAACCAAGATCTGAGAGCCGCCAACGAAGAAATTCTCTCTAGCAATGAAGAATTACAAAGCACCAATGAAGAGCTACAAACCGCCAAGGAAGAGATTCAGGCCACCAATGAAGAACTGAGCACCATTAATGATGAACTGTATCGGCGCAATGCCGAGACGATGCAGGTGAGTAACGACTTTCAAAATCTTCTCAGCAGCATCAACATTCCTATTCTTATGCTAGAGGCCGATCTCCGCATTCGTCGATTTACCCCCACCGCCGCTGCCCTTTTTAATCTCATTCCC
This sequence comes from uncultured bacterium, assembly GCA_964635665.1. Classification (GTDB taxonomy): domain Bacteria; phylum Cyanobacteriota; class Cyanobacteriia; order Phormidesmidales; family Phormidesmidaceae; genus Nodosilinea. Next base: position 5,425 of record CAZWNR010000217.1, read on the forward strand.
AGCGATATTGGTCGCCCGCTAAGTGATATTAAACACAACCTCAACCTTGACGATCTAGAGGCTCAGATTTTAGAGGTAATTAGCACCTTGGTGATGAGAAATCAGGAGGTTCAAGACCAAGTCGGCCACTGGTATGATCTGCGGATTCGTCCCTACCGTACCCTAGATGATCGCATTGATGGGGCGGTGGTAGTCTTGGTGGAAATTGACGCCCTAAAACGCAGCACCGAACAACTGAGGGAAGCCCGTGACTATGCTAATGTCATTGTGCAAACGGTGCGAGAGGGGTTGGTTGTTCTAGATAGTCATTTGACTGTCGTTACGGCCAATCAGCGATTCTATCGTATGTTCCAGGTTAATCCTGCGGAAACTGAGCATGTTTCTATTTTTGAGCTAGGCAATGGCCAGTGGAATATCCCTCAATTGCGATCACTTCTGGAGGATATTTTGCCTGAGAATTCCCAGGTAGAAGATTTTGTAATCGATCATGTCTTTGAATCCATTGGAGCCAAGAGAATGAGTCTCAATGCCTGTAAAATGCTTCTTCTAGATGGGAGTGAGCGAATTTTGCTGAGCATTGAGGAAGTGGTTGATAGCTAGATTTTGATATCGCCAAGCTTCAGGGGCCGAATCGCAGCTATGCCCATAGGTCTGATCAGTCTGGCGAGGGTGGGACAACCTCATCATCTCATTACGGGTAAATTTAGAGTTTTGATCCGCCCCTCGCTCGGCCAAAAAGGACTAAAAATACTATAGCGGATTTCACTTGGGCGAAGTACATGGCGATGATCCCCCCTACCCCCCTTGATAAGGGGGGCACAGAGTGAAGCTTAGACGGCTAGGGACTGGGGGATCTAGAACCCAGCAATGGTGTATCTCACTCTATTGAGAACCGCTATATAACGGTTCTCAATAGAGTGAGAACAAGCTTTAGGGCTTCAGATCCCCCTAGATTCTATCGGTAGTAGATTTACCTAACACCCCCCTTATTAAGGGGGGATGGGGGGGATCTTCACGGCGCACCCCATTCAAGTGAAACCCGCCAAAAAGTACTAAATGTATCTCAATAAGTTTTGATCTCAAGCTGTGTTACCGCTCGTCAATAAAAGGATAATAGAGTTATGAAAACGATGAAGGATTTTGTGGACCAAAGGTAACTACGTCCTAATAACATTCCAGGATGTATCATTTAATACTTGATTGCCGATCCTGATCGATTTCTCTTTTTTCGCAGTCTTTTTTGAAAACCTCTGCGAAAAAAGCCGCCCTCTGGCGCTTTCCCGTCTTTATTATCTAACCTGGGTTTGTCGAGTTCCCAGGGTAGGTTCTGTCTATAGCGGTTCTCGGTTTAGTGAGGTACAAGTTTTAGGGCTTCAGATCCCCCTAGATTCTATTGGTAGTAGATTTACCTGACACCCACCTTATTAAG
>CAZWNR010000218.1:0-6834 GCA_964635665.1 uncultured bacterium
CTACCCTCTACCTGGAGCCGTAGGTTCAGGGGCGCACTGCGGCCATCGGTAATCGGGTGGTAGTGGTCGTGTTCTAGGCGATAGCCTTGCAGTTGATCCTCCACCCATTCGCCACGGGGGTCAAAGAGCCAGTATTCCTCCACCCCAAGCTGTTCGTAGAGGGTTTTTTTGAAGGTTTTGTCCTGGTCTTGGGTGCCAGCGGAGGTCATCTCAAAGATGACGCTGGGCACTTGGCCCTCTTCCCAAATTTTGTAGTTGTCGCGGCCCCCGGGTTCTACCCCAAAAATCACCATCACATCCGGGGCCACTCGCAATTTAGGCATGCCCTGGGAATAGTAGAGAAACTGGTTGGCCAACACCGTCGCCCGCTGGCCCTCCACATACTGCCGCAAGACCTCCAGGGTAACGAGCAGGGCGTAGAGGTGGGTGAAGGTTTCGGCCACGGGTTCACCGTCTGAACTGGGGTAGTCAATGGCGGGGGCATTGGGTAGGGCGGCAGTCACAGGGCACCGAAGAACGCGACAGGGATTGTTATGGAAGGGGCATGAATTCCAGCGGGACAGTAAGTTTATGGTAGGCCAGCCCTCGGGGAGTGGGGGCGAAAGTGCCTACAATTAGGTAACGTTAGGTAACGCTGACGCCACCGTTGCTGCCCCTGTTGCCATCCAACCGTTACCCAAACGGCATTTCCCGAAAAACGCGAGTTTTTTCGGCATCAGTGGGTTATTTTGAGTGATTCTTAACGGTTCTCCGCATCTATCGTTGTCCTAAAGCCATGGCCAGTTCTCCATCCCAATCCTCTCCCTCCACGATGGGGGCTATCCTGCGCCTGCTGCGGTGGGATAAGCCCACCGGTCGCCTGATTTTGATGATTCCGGCCCTGTGGTCGGTGTTTTTGGCGGCGGCGGGGCAACCCCCCTGGCCCTTGGTGGGGGTAATCGTGTTGGGTACCCTGGCCACCAGTGCGGCGGGGTGTGTGGTGAATGACCTGTGGGATCGCAACATTGACCCCAAAGTGCAGCGCACGAAAAAGCGACCTTTGGCATCCCGTGAATTATCTGTGGCGGTGGCCTTTGGGGTGTTGGGGGTGTCGTTGATTTGCGCCTATGGCCTCTCCCTTTATCTGAGTCGCCTCAGTTTTTGGCTCTGTGTGCTGGCGGTGCCGTTCATTTTGCTGTATCCGGCGGCCAAGCGGGTGTTTCCGGTGCCGCAGTTGGTGCTGTCCTTAGCTTGGGGCTTTGCGGTGCTGATTCCCTGGGCGGCGGTGGCCGGAAGCCTGCCCCTGCCCGCCTGGATTCTGTGGCTGGCGGTGGTGCTATGGACCCTTGGGTTTGACACGGTCTACGCCATCCCCGACCGGGAGGATGATCGGCGCATTGGGGTAAATTCGGCGGCCTTGTTTTTTGGCGACTATACCCCCCAAATGGTGGGGCTGTGCTTTCTGGGCACCTGGCTGTTGCTGGTGTGGCTGGGGGGCGTTCTTTTCCTCAACTGGCCCTACTGGGTGACCTTGGCCCTGGCCCTGATTCTATGGTCGCGTCAATCTTACCTGCTCAGCCGCTACAATCCCTCCCCTCGGCTCTACGGCAACATCTTTCGCCAGAATGTGCAGCTAGGCTTTATGTTGCTCTTGGGGATGATCCTGGGCAGTTTGTTGTGATTCACGGAAATTTGTTGTAACCCACCATGGCGATGTCACCTGAATCCGTTCCGTTCCAGTCTATGTCCGTCGAAACCTTGGCCCAGCGCCTAGCCGCCGGAGATGACCTTCAGTTGGTCGATGTGCGCGAACCCGACGAGCTAGCCCTCGCCAGTTTGCCGGGGTTTATCCATCTTCCCCTCAGCCAGTTTTCCCGCTGGGGCGACAGCATCCACAGCCTGCTTGAGGCCGACAAAGAAACCGCCGTGCTCTGCCACCACGGAATGCGCTCCGCCCAAATGTGTGCCTGGCTAGCCCAGCAAGGGTTTGCCCACCTGCACAACATCAGTGGCGGCATCGATGCCTACGCCACGATGGTTGATCGATCCGTCCCCCGCTACTAGGCTCCTATCCCTGCCAAGAGTCCCTTCCTAAGGGACCCCAAAACCATTCAGATACTCCCAGCGCCGCTCTGCCATGTCTCCCTCCCCCGACGAAACCCCTACCCTGCCCCAAGGCCCAGGCTTTGCCTTCACCTTTCTCTACTACTTTGTAGGAACAGCCCTCATCACCGCCCTGCTAGCCACTCAAACCCTAGGGATCGGGATGGAAACGGGAGTGCCCAATCGGTTTGGCCTCTTGTTTGGGGTAGCTGGGGGGCTATTGGGGGCCAGTTTTAACCGCAGCAGCACCCTCACTCTTACCTGCCCCAACCAAAAGACCTTTAAGCAACAACTCACCAACATCCTGGCTGAAATGGGCTACAGCGAGGTACCCGATGCCCGCACCGACGGCATTCTGGTCTTCCAGCGTTCGGCCCTACGGCAGATTTTTTCTGGGCGAGTGTATGTGCTCGTAGACGGCAAACAGGCCCACCTCAGTAGCCGCACCAGCCACCTACGCCGCCTGCGCCAACAACTCGAAAATGCCGGTATTCGCTAGGGCCTGTCATCAATCAATCGCTGATGGCCCAGGAATCAACGATTACAGCCCCTAGCCTGCTTCCCATGATCGGGCATGGTAAGGCTTGTCCTATAAGGGTTTTGGCTGGAATTGATGACACACCCTAGGTTTGGCGTCCTTAAAACGGTACTGGAGCCGTCAGGGTCAGCGATGTTTGGTGGTGAGGATGGGTGAGCGTCAGGGCTTTGGCATGAAGGTGAAGCCGCTGGGGGTTGGCCTCCTCGGAAGATGGATCTGGGCCGTAGAAGGCATCCCCTCGAATGGGTGCATTGAGCCCCTGGGGATGGGCGGCATGAACCCGCAGTTGATGGGTGCGTCCGGTGTGGGGAACGAACTCCACACGGGTAACGCCATTTTCTTGGGCCAGCACTTCAAAATAGGTTTGGCTGGGCTTGCCCTGGTGCCAATCGACCCGTTGCCGGGGTGGGTTGTGGGGGTCTGGGCTGAGGGGTAGGTTAATCCAGCCGTTGATTTGGGTGAGGTGCCCTTCTAGCCGGGCTTCATAGACTTTGTGGACCCGACGTTCGGCAAACTGCTGGCTGAGGTGGCGGTGACTATCGGCGGTGCGGGCCAAGACGAGGACTCCAGAGGTCGCCTGATCTAGCCGATGCACGGGCCGCAGATCCGCTCCATCCGGCAACGCCATTTGCAAACGAGACAGTACACTATCCTGACGATCCCCATAGCGACCGGGCACCGACAGCAGACCAGCGGGCTTATCCACCACCACCAACCAGTCGTCGGCATAGAGCATCGGCAGATCCCAATCCACAGCGGTTGTGTCCAAAGAGACCGTGTCCAAACAAGCCTTGTCAGAAGACGTCATGACCGATCCAGACCCCGCCGACAGACCCGCCAACAGAAACCCCAGAATCGGCTGACAGCGTTCCTCACAGGCTCCGTAAAACTGGCCCGATTGTCGATCTCCCAGCGGTGGCCCCCACCAAAATTCCGCTAGGGCTAGGGGGTGTAAACCTTGCTGGGCGGCATAGTGGAGCAGCTTGGGGGCGCAGCAATCCCCCGTACCCGTGGGCAGGCCGCTGGGGTTTTCTAGGGCTTGAATGTCCGCCAGGGTAAGGGAATCTCCGGCAAAGTTGGTGAGCCGATAGACCGCGTGCATCTCCGCCTGAAGTTGCTGAGACAAGGCCCGCCGCTGCCGTTTGAGTTCCTGCATTTCAGCATCCGCCGCATGGATCGTTGCCGCAAGAGGATCCAAAGCTGCGGCCTGTTCTTGCTTAAAATGCCGAAGCTCCGCCTTATCGCCCCGGCTCGCTTGGTCGAGGGCCACTAGGGCGGTGGCCAGTTCCTCACCGCTGAGGGTGGCCATGAGGTGCTGTCGTTGCTGTGTCCGAACTTCTCGCCGCTGCCGATGGCACTGGTTCAAAGCCTGGCGCTGCTGGGCAAAGTCCGCCGACCGACGGGTGTAGGTGTCTCGTTCTGGCAGGGCATTTAGATGCTGTAAACGGGTTTTGATGCGGTGCAGTTGGTCGAGGGTTTGGGCTTCTTGAAGGGCAACTTGCTCTCGGCCAGGCATCGGCGGTACCCACCCGGGACGCTTGGCCTGCCCTCGCCATAGGCCGGAGAATGCCTTGAGGACGCCGACCTGGCCCTCACCCCCAGCCCCTCTCCCAACCAGCAGCACCCCATACATTTTGCCTTCACCAAGGGCTTGGGGATCAGCGGCGAGGGTCTCCATCAACCCTCGGGCTACGGCCTTGGCTAGGGTGGTACGGGGCAGGCTGTAAAGCTTCCCCGTTCGAGGACAGCGGCCTTCGTAGCGATAATCCCAGGCATCAGGCTGAGCCGGAACCGTCGCCACAAAGTCAGCAATCTCGCTAATCACGGGCGCTGTAGCCTTGGATGGCCTCCGGGCGAAAACGACGCAGGATGGGAGTGGCTTGGCGCACCAACGCTTCGGAACCGCGCACCACGACGAGAAACTTGCCGGCAGACAAACTGTTGCGGTAAGACAGAGCATCGCCGCCGCCCACCGCCAAGCCCACGCCACCACCAATGAAAAATGCTCCCATTGCCGCCGAACCCGCCCCTAGCAGACCACCAATGATCTGATTGCCGAGGCGACCCGTCCAGGCAAAGGTATCTAGCCCAGTGATGATATTGAACACAAACCCCGCCCCAAAGCCAAAGGGCACCAGCCACAGCAGCATCAGCCGAATTTGCTTCCAGGCTTGGTCGGCGGGGTCGATCAGGCCATACTCATCGGCGGATTTGAAGCCCCGACCCAGGATATCCATGCTGTCCTTGGGCACCTTGGCCTCCTCCAGGGCGGCATAGGCTTCCTCCGCCTTCATGCGGTTTTCGAGCACGGCAACAAGATAGTTCATCGCAACGGTCAACCCAGCGTTAGAGTTCTGTGTTTTACCTTAGAACATTGGGGGCAGCCTAGGGCATGGCTCCGCGCAGGATGGCGGCTCCATCGGCAAACTCTAGCCCATCCACGGTGAGGCCCGTTTGAGGCAGGGTGACGCTGAGGGTTTGGCCAATTTGGTCGGCACTCATCCCCGTGGCCCGTTCAATGTCGGCCAGGGTGAGGTTGATGCGCCCTATCTGAACCTGGGTGTCGTCGCTGAGTACCAGTCGTCCGTTTTCTACTTTGGGGCTGCCCTCAATGCCCACGTAGAGGGACTGACCGCCAAACAGAGTAGCCATCTCTAGGGCGCGTTGGGCCTGGGGCGGCAGGCTCTCGGTGGGCAAAGCCGCTGGGTTGAGGGTAATGCCGCTGCGCACCCGCTGACCTTGGATAGTGGTACTCATACCCTGGGCCGATTGCAGCACCGATTGGGCCTCGGGCACTTGGGCAAGGCCGTCTAAAATAATTTGGTTCACTTCCGGTTCAGACAGGGTGATGGCGACGCGATTGTTGCCCTCGTAGCGCACTCCCTCACCGCTGGCCAGCTTTTGGGCGATGATCGTCTCCGCGCTGGCATTGGGCTGATGGGTGGCAAGGCTCAGGGGAACCGCGTCGGCCACTTGGGTGGCGGGGGGCAAGTCCCTAGTCTGCATCCAATAGTAGGCGGCTCCGGCTCCGGCCCCTGCCGCCAGCCCCACCAGGACAACCGTGCCAATAATTAAAACAGGCTTGACTTTCATAGGGTTTCGCGCCGATTCCACGTCCAAGTCATCGCCTATGGTAGCGAATCATGCCCCCAGTTGCCCTAGCCCTGTAGACAGCCCCACCACCGCCACGACGGGTATCCAGGCTAGCCCCCACCGTCCAAGCCCATCCTTAACGCTGACTTAAACTTGCAATAACCTTAGGCTAAAGACCCTCTTGATATATTGAAGCGAGGTTGGAATTTAATATTGAGTAGTCCGCCCTTTGCTCTTCTCTACGGGTGGTTTTCGGCGTTGGAAAGCCTCTGGGCCTACCCTGAGTTCAGCCCTCTACTGAATACCGACCAACCTAATTTTTCTGAGGTTCTGGGTCGATTATGCGCCTCTTTGCAGTCGGAGATATCCACGGTTGTGCAACGGCTTTAAGTGCACTGCTAGCGGCCATTGATCCTGGCCCTGGGGACTGCGTTGTTACCCTAGGCGATTACATTAACAAAGGGCCGGATTCTAAGGCTGTTTTAGACAGCCTGGTGCGTCTTTCTCGGGAGGGTATTTTGGTGCCTCTGTTGGGGAACCATGAACTCAAGTTCCTGATCGCCCGACGATTGGGAAAGGCTGTCGTGAATGGCGAAGTTCTGGTTGATCGACAGACGTTAACGTCCTACGGGGCAAGGCATGGCAGACGGGCGGGCTCCTCGGTGAACGATAACGCCAGGGACAGCGACGACCCCGGATTAGCCCCTGCGTTGGCCAGCGTTCCAGATAGCCATTGGCACCTGTTACAGCACCAAGGTCTTCGGTGGTTTGCCACGGAAAAATACATTTTTCTCCACGGTACTCTGTCCCCCCATCGGCCGCTTTTACAACAGCCGGATCAAGCTATTTTTTGGGATAAACTTCGGCAGCCTCAGCCCCATCCCTCGGGCAAGGTTTTAATCTGTGGCCATACCCCCCAACGTAGCGGTTATCCCCTGAACCTAGGGCATACCATTTGCCTAGATACTGCCGCCTGTGAAGGGCATTGGCTCACCTGTTTAGAAGTCAACAGTGGCACCCTTTGGCAGGCCAACCAAGTGGGGCATCTGCGTCAATCGCACCTCAAAGACTATGGCCCTTTCCCCCTTTCCTTTCCCCGCCCCTCTGTGCGGATGGAGAAT
>CAZWNR010000219.1:0-273 GCA_964635665.1 uncultured bacterium
TGTCCACATAGCCGCCCAGATCTGCCACATCCGCCTCACTCACCTCTGGCGAGGTTTGGGTGACGAGAGTTACGGCATGGCGCTGGGCCAGGTGCTTCAGCAGGTAAAAGGTTCTCACCTGAGTTCCTCCCAGGGTGGGCGGGTAGGGAAACGTGGCAGAAATCATTAAAAGGCGCATGGGGAAGATGGGGAATGAGGGGCTGGGGTTGGGGTTGGGGCGCACTGCGGTGCGCCCGTACGGGGACTGAGAGGTTGGGGTTGGGGCGCACCGCA
>CAZWNR010000219.1:283-6811 GCA_964635665.1 uncultured bacterium
GTTGGGGGCTGCACGGCGGGCCCCCGTTTGGGTTAATGCGCGGTGGGGTTGGGGGCCCACCGCTGTGCGCCCGTAGGGGGATTGAGAGGTTGGGGTTGGGACGCACTGCGGTGCGCCCGTACGAGGGATTAGGGCAGATAGGCGATATCGCAGGATTGGGGAGGGAGCTGGGCTTGCTGCTGACCCGGGCTACGGGCGCGGGTACACCAAAGGTCGAGGGGTGTAATCAGCAAATCTAGTCCAGTGGTTTGGCCAGTGATGACCTTGAGGCTGGCTTTAGGCAGTTCCTTCAACCCCCAGCGCAGCAGCCGATAGCGGATTTCTCCGGCGGTGAGAGGCCGCATGAGGTCAACCCCGTGCAGGTCGTGCAGGTAGCGGTTTGAGCAACCATAGCGATACCACTGGCGGCGCAGTTCTTCCAGGGTGCAGCGGTGGCGATGGTAGACGATGGCTTCGGGCGCGGAGGCTAGTTTCCAAGGCGTTTGCTGCTGAATGCGCCAGCAGATATCGGCATCACCCCCGGTGGTGAGGTAGGGCCGAAACAGCCCCACTTGCCGGAAAATCTCGGCCCGCACCGCCAAATTTGCCGTTTGGCCATAGGGCAAAAAAGAATGGTTCAGGGTGTTTTCCTGGGAAAGGGTGCCCTGGCGTTCGGCGTAACGTTCTAGCCAATGCTGACTGGGAAAGGCTTTAATTCCCCCTGCCACAAGGCCGATGGTTGAATCTGTAAAAGGTTTCACCAGTTCTTCCAGCCAGGTGGGTTCGGGGTGGCAATCGGCATCGGTGAAGGCCAGGATTTCCCCCGTGGCGGCGGCAATTCCGGCATTGCGGGCGGCGTAGGAGCTTTGAATCTCGGTATAGCTCACGGTCTGAAGCCGGATTCCCCGCTCGGTTGCTTGGGTAGCGACGGCCTGTAACCGATCTGCGGTGCGGTCTCGGCTGCCGTTATCCACCAGCCAGTGGTCCACCCGGTCGGTGGGGTAGGTTTGGGCCATCAAGCGCTCTAGCAGGTCGGGTAAATCATCCCCACCGTTATAGATGGGCACAATCACCGACACCGTGGGGGGCCAGTTGGGGAGAGGCTCGGAGGGCGCAGAGGATGAGGGCATGACGCAGGGGCCACTCTGGGATGAACTCGCCCTATTATGCCCACTCTACTTGGTCAGTGCGCGCTCGGACTGATCCCTCCAACCAGCCGGGGTGTCTCATCCTAAATCTTGAACATTCACCCACGGCTTAGTCGAGCTAGGGCTCTTCGCCCCTACAGTTGATGGGGCTTGGGAATCGGGTGATGGCAAGGCAGACTTGGGCTTACGCACGGCCAACCATCGCAATTCTGAAAAAAAATCGGCCTCTACTGAAGCCGATACAGGTAATCTTGAATACCTATGTTGTTCTCTCAATTGGGAGGAAACCGCCTCAAAGCCTATGCGCCAGGAGTGGCTTCCATGGGAGGGCTCTCATCTCCTCCATCATCTATTGTAACAACAAGTACAGATTTCTCTTTACAAAATCTCTAGTCAATATGTCCGGGTTCGATAACCTAGGCTGATGAGCAAATGTACTTAGTCAGGTAATCTTGCCCTAGGGTTGACCAGCAACCGGGGTGGGCGGCGACTGGCGTAGGCGTTGGGGTTGGCCCCACAGAACGGTTTCGTGCTTGTAGATCACCATGCCGGGGCGAGCACCCTTGGGCTTATAGACATGGCGGGGCTGGGTGTAGATGACGGGCACCTGGTCGGATTGGCGGGCGCGACTGAAGTAGGCGGCGATATCGGCCACAAATTGCAGGTCGGTTTCGCTGGGCACTTGGCCTGCCCCTAGGCGCAGCAGCACATGACTACCAGGAATTTCCTGGGTGTGAAACCAGAGATCGTAGTCGGTGGCGACGGTGGAAATTAGCAGGTCGTTTTGGCGATTGTTGCGGCCCACCAGCACCGCCAAACCGTCGGGGGTTTGCAACTGGCGAAAGGCGTCGGTGGGGTTGCGGCGATCATTGGGGCGATAGTCGGGGGAGGCGAGGTAGCCCTGCTGCACCAGTTCGTCGCGAATATCGGTGAGGGCTTCTAGGTCGGTGGGTTCGCCGTAGCTGGGAATCTGGCCTAGGGCGTCGTCCACCTGTTCGAGGTAGCTCAATTCGGCCTCCACTTCGTTCAGTAGGGGCATCACCTTGTCCTTGGCCCGCTTTAGTTTTTGGTGCTGTTTGTAGAGGCGCTGGGCCTGCTGAATGGCGGTTTTGTCGGGGTCGATGGGGATGGTGACGGGTGCGCCCGTTTCAAAGTCCGTCAGGGTCATGGCGGTTAGGCCGGGTTGCCACTGGTGGCTGTAGGTCATCAACAAATCGGCCTGTTGCCGGAGATTCTCGGCCTGGGCGGATTGATCTAACCGCTGCCGGAAGGTGTCGGCCTTTTGACCCAGTTTTTCTAGGTGGCCCTTCAGTTTTTGCTGAAGCTGATTCCTCAAACGGTCAAACTGCTGTCGATTCAGTTCGTCCCGGTAGTAGTCGTTGAATAGACCGTGGAGGTCATCGACGGGGGCGAGGGCATCCCAGTCCAGCAGTGTATACCCCGTGGCGATGCGGCCAGGGAAAAACTGCCCCTTCTCCAGGGCCATCAGCCAGCGTTGCCACACCACAAATAATCGATCCCAATCGGCCTGGGTGAGTTCTTCAGCAGGTTGGTTGGGACTGAGCTGCGCCGCTGCCACCAAGGTCGCCACCAGGGCCGAACTGAGGCCGCTGTAGCTCTGCATCAGCATTTTTTTCAGGGTGCTGGGTACCAGGGTCACCCGTTCCTGCCAGCTTGTTTGGGATTCCTTCAGATTGGGCAGGGTGTTCATCATCGCCGGGGGCAGCACATAGGGGTCTCCGGTTTGAATCGGGCGCACCCGCGACTGTTGATCGCTGACCTGGTGGGCGGCGGTGACGATCTGATTCTGGTCGTTGGCCAAAATCACATTGCTATACTTGCCCATGATTTCCAAATACAAATGCCACTGGGGCGGATCACCTGGACGACGGCCAAACTGCAAGTCCAGCACCCGTTCCCAGGGAGCCACGGGTTCAATGGCCACCAGCGCCAATTGATTCAATTGATGCTTGAGCTGCTGGCTAAAGGTGAAGGTATCCGGCCCCTTGGGGGGAGCCTCGCCCAGGTGCAGCCGCGCCGCCTGGGGATGCCAAGACATCGTTAGCCAACCCCGACGATCCAAGGTGCGCAGGGCCATAGCGAGGGTGGTCGTGTCGCACTGCACCACCTGTTCGCAGCGGGCAGGCACCCAATTGGCCCGTAGGTCGTGGCAGACCGCCATTAGGGTTGTGAAGTCAACGGGTTGCATGGGTTTCCTCAGCTTGGCCGCGATGGGGGGGCCGCAGTGGCCCAAGTGTCAGGGGGCAGATCACCAGCCCTAGGGCTTCTGCCCTAGGGAGATGTAGTCCAGCCTACGAAACCGCCTAAATCCTGAAATTTAGTCGGATATTCCCCCCGCATCCCTGGCAATTCGTTAGTATGAGCAATAGGCTGAATTCTAGGCAGAATAGACGGCTTTGTCCGACAATGCCCGTTAAAGCCTAGCATTCGCGCCCCGTTCCTAGCGTTTTGTGGTCTGTCCCCGGTTCATTGCCCCCACCACCTATTCATTATGGACATCAAGCTCATTAATATTGGCTTTGGCAATATTGTGTCGGCCAATCGCGTCATTGCCATCGTCAGCCCCGAATCGGCCCCCATCAAGCGCATCATTAGCGATGCCCGCGAACGAGGACAACTAGTAGACGCAACCTATGGCCGTCGCACCCGAGCGGTCATCATCACCGATTCGGGCCACACTATTTTATCCGCCATCCAGCCAGAAACGGTCTCCCATCGGTTTGTGGGCGGCAAAGACGGCAAAGAGAGCGATCCCAAGAACTAAGCATCCATTGATTTCTGGACGATTTTACCACCCCAACTCCAGGACTCCGTCCCAATTCGCCTGTGCCTTTTTCCGTTGCCCCCCCTGAATCACCAAATTGGTATGGTGTTGAGGCGAAGTGGGCGGTTTCGGTTGGGGTTATCTCCTACCGGAGAAGGCAGACAAGACCACCCATCAGCACCTCAACAGCATCGCGATCCAGTTAGAGATGGGGGACTTTGTGGGCGACGTGATTCTGCTTTTGGCCGTGGGTACCTTTGCAGGGGTACTGGCAGGTTTTTTGGGCATTGGCGGCGGTACGGTAATGGTGCCTGTGATGGTCGCCCTAGGACTGTCCGGGGTACAGGCGGTGGGAACTAGCACCCTGGCAATCTTGATCATTTCCCTGGGAGGCAGCCTGCAAAATTGGCGGATGGGCTTTTTGAATGTGAAAAACGTGCTGATGCTGGGCTTGCCCTCGGTGGTAACCGCCTTTGTGGGCACGGCCTTGGCCAGCTATGCACCTGAGTACGTGCTGCTGGGGATGTTTGGAATTTTCCTGCTGATCAACATCTACTTAATTGGCATTAAAAAACGGGTTGTGGCCCAGGCGACCTTCCAAGGTGCTCAAGCCTCAGATGCCCCAGCCTCTACCACGATCCCAGCCGAGACCCAGGCCCCAGATCAGCCGATGAGCCCTGTCATGGCCCGCACCCTCATTGGTGGCACAGCAGGATTCCTCGCCGGACTATTTGGCGTGGGCGGCGGCGTGGTGATGGTACCGTTGCAAATTCTGCTGTTGCAAGAAAATATCAAAACCGCGATTCAAACCAGTTTAGGAGCCATTGTGATCACCGCCCTTTCGGCCTGCGGTTGGCATACCCTCCAAGGCAATATCGTAGGGCTTACGGGAATACTGCTGGGCCTAGGGGGGCTAGTGGGTGTGCAGGCCAGCACCCGCTATTTGCCCAAACTACCCGATCAGATCGTCACCCTGATGTTCCGTACCCTGCTGACCTTTTTTGCGCTGTTTTTCTTTTATCGATCCTGGAGCAGTTTCACCACATCCTGAGGGTCGAACGGCTTAGAGCCGTAACCTAAGCTACAGCTTGCAGAGGCTATCAGCCAGTAAAGATGAAAACTATTGTGTAATCGCTGGCAGCGTCTTGATGAGGTCAGCGTACCGTTAAACGGGGGCCATGGCCACGTCTCGCCATCCCCGTGCTATCTACCCCTAGGGAGGCTTCACCCGTGCTATTCGATGCCTACGATCCCGGCGACTTCTACGACGAGCTTTTTGTCAACCAGGGCCAGCCTCGCCCAGAAGCCGAGTTGCTGATCAAACGGGTGAATGCCATGTCCTTGGTGGAATTGCAGCAACGCCAGGAGGCCGTTCAAAAGACCCTGTTTAAGCTGGGCGTCACCTTCAATGTCTACAGCGACACCCAGGGCACCGAGCGGATCTTTCCCTTTGATGTGATTCCCCGCATTGTTCCTGGCCACGAGTGGGAATGGCTAGAAAAGGGCCTGAAGCAGCGCATCCAAGCCATTAACTGCTTTCTTCACGATGTTTACAACGAGCAAAACATCCTCAACGATGGGGTAATCCCGCGCCACGTGGTTGAGAGCGCACCGGGCTTCCTAGAACCCTGCATGGGTCTGCACCCCCCTAACAACATTTGGTGCCACATCACCGGCACTGACCTAGTGCGCGACAAAGACGGTACCTGGTACGTCCTCGAAGACAACATGCGCTGCCCCTCCGGCGTATCCTACGTGCTAGAAAATCGGCGGGTAATGAAGACCACCTTCCCCCACCTTTTCTCGGCCATGGACATTGCCGCCGTGGACGACTATGCCAGCCAGCTTTTAGAAACCTTACTCAACCTCGCCCCTGAAACCCTGATTAATCCTCGCGTAGCGGTGCTGACCCCCGGCATGTACAACTCCGCCTACTTCGAGCATTCTTTCCTAGCTCAGCAAATTGGGGCAGAACTGGTGGAAGGACGCGATCTCGTCGTGTCTGACGGCTACCTCAAAATGCGCACCACCAAGGGCCTAGAACGGGTAGATGTGGTCTACCGTCGCATCGATGACGATTTCATTGACCCCCAGGTTTTTCGGCCCGACTCTCTGCTAGGGGTGCCGGGGCTGATGGAGGTCTACCGCGCCGGACGAGTGGCCATTGCCAATGCCCTCGGAACGGGGGTAGCCGATGACAAACTAGTCTACGCCTACGTTCCCCAGATGATCCGCTACTACCTCGACGAAGACCAGATCATCCCCAACGTACCCACTTTTTTGTGCGAAGACCCCACCCAGCAGGCCCACGTCCTCAGCAACTTAGACAAACTGGTGGTCAAGGCCACCAATGCCTCCGGCGGCTACGGAATGCTGGTTGGCCCCCATGCCACCGACGAGCAGCGGCTGGAATTTGCCGACCGCATCCGCGCCAATCCTAGGGGCTACATCGCCCAGCCCACCCTTTGTCTCTCCCGTGTGCCCACCCTCATTGACGGCGAATTTGAGGGCTGTCACGTAGACCTGCGCCCCTATATTCTCTACGGGCAAGAGATTTACGTATCCCACTGTTGACTCACCCGCGTGTCACTAACACTGGGCTCCTTGGTGGTCAAC
>CAZWNR010000220.1:0-6808 GCA_964635665.1 uncultured bacterium
CTGGGGACGGGTGTAGAGGGTAGGACTCCTTTGGGGGGGGAGGGGTGAAGGGCGAGAGAAGTGCCGGGTGGGATGTAACGAGGGTTATTGTATCCCCTGGGCGCGGTCTAGGTGGCAAGACTTCGAGGGATCGGGGCATAAGAGGAAGCCAGCTTAGAATGGAAGCAGACTCTCTTGCAATCAGCAATTTTCGATTCAGCCATGGCCACCACCGCAGATGATGTTTGGCGCATCTTGGGCGAACTGGCAACCGCTCAAAAGGAAACCGAACGCCGCTTCCAAGAAACCGAACGCCGCTTTCAGGAAACTGAACACCGCTTTCAAGAAACGGAGCGGTTAATCAGGGAGCAATCTCAAGCTACAGAGCGCAAATTTCAGGAAACGGCGGAGGGAAACCGCAGAACTAACCGCCAATTGAGCCAGCAAATTGGCAATTTGGGCGGCAAATGGGGCATGTTTGTGGAAAATATGGTGGCTCCGGCTTGCGAGACAATTTTCCTGGATCGGGGGATTCGGGTTCACCGGGTGAGCCAGCGAGTGCGGGTGCAGCAGAATGGCGACAGCATGGAAATTGATGTGCTGGTGTTGAACCAGGGTCATGTGCTGGCGGTGGAGGTGAAAAGCACCCTCAGCGTAGAGGATGTGAAGGAATTTGTGGAGAAATTAGCCCGTTTTCGCGAATTTTTCCCGGAATACGCACAGCACCAACTCTACGGGGCAGTGGCAAGCATGGGTATGGATTCCTGGGCAGATCGCTACGCCTATCGCCAGGGGTTGTTTGTGCTGGCCCAGTCTGGGGAAACCATGGCGATTCTCAACGATAGCCAGTTTCAGCCGCGCAACTGGTAACTCCTAAATCCGTAGGGGCAATGGATTACAACCTTGCGCTACGGCCCTAACCTGACAACCTCCTATGGAAAGCGAGCCTCTCCCTAGGAGAGGGACTTTGAATAGCTTTCCTGCTCCCCTCTCTCCTAGGGAGAGGGGCTGGGAGTGTAGCTTGCTTCCCGCAGGGTGGGCCGCAGGGACTTTGCGATCTACTGAGGGTGCAAGTTGGCCGTGGCGACGGGGATCACGCCTGGGCGATAATAGAAGTATTGAAAGTTAAGCGACTCAGAATGACGGGCTAAGGGATCGAGAAACTGGCAAGTCATTCGCCATCCAGCCCTTGGGGTTGCTACGGTTGGGCGAGGTTTACCATGGTTAGTTCGTTGCACTCGGTTTCTGTGCCGTCTTGGTATGGCCAGGAGGGGGATCGGGTGTTGGCCAGCTTCCACAGTTCCCCAGCGGGGCTGTCTACGGAGGCCGCCGAGGAAGCCCTGCAACGCTATGGCCCCAATGTTTTGCCGGAGGTGCCGCCCCGTTCCCAGTGGGCGATTTGGGTAACCCAGTTCCGGTCGTTGCCCGTGGCCCTGCTGACGGTGGCGGCGGCAATTGCCTACTTCACGGGTGGCCCCACCGATGCCCTGGTGATTTTGGGGGTGGTGTTGATCAACGGCGTGATTGGCTATGCCACCGAAAGCCAGTCTGACCGCATTATTCGTTCCCTAGGGCATCTTTCTTCGCCTACGGCCTGGGTGCGGCGTGGGGGAAATCTGGTGGAACTGGAGGCCGCTGCCGTGGTGCCGGGGGATATTCTGGTGCTGCGGCCCGGTTCAATGGTGGTGGCAGACGGGCGGCTGATCGAAGCCCAGTCCCTCAGTGTGGATGAGTCGGCCTTGACCGGGGAAAGTTTGCCCGTGGGTAAGGCCATTGAGCCCTTGAACCAGCCCAATCTGCCCCTGGCAGATCGCGCCAACATGGTCTATCGCGGCACCTTGGTGACGGGGGGGCAGGGCTTGGCGGTGGTGGTGGCCACGGGGGCCAATACCGAGATGGGGACTATCCAAGCCCTGGTGGGGCAAGCTAGCCACCCCCCAACGCCGATGGAGCAGCAGCTTGATCAAGCAGGTAGTCAGCTCGTGTGGATTTCCATCGCGGTTTGTGCGGTGGTGTTTGGGCTGGGCCTGTGGCGGGGCTATGCACCCTTGGAAATGCTAACCACAGCGGTGGCCCTGGCGGTGGCGGCGGTGCCGGAGGGCTTGCCAGCGGTGGCCACAACTACCCTGGCCCTGGGCATTTTGGCCATGCGACGCCAGCGAGTGCTAATCCGGCGGCTGGATGCAGTGGAAACCCTGGGATCGCTGCAAACCCTGTGCCTCGACAAAACCGGAACTCTCACCGCTAACCGCATGGCCGTGGTGGAACTGCACGCCGATCACACCCATCTCACCCTGGCCGATGGCGCGCCCCCTTGGCCGGAGGTGATCCCCCCTGGCCCGCTGCAAACCCTGCTGCGGATGGTCGTCCTCTGCAACGAAAGCGAGATGGTTGATTTGCAGGAGACTGATCCCCGACCGGATCCCGATCCTGAGACTGAATCCGACTGGTTTGCCCCTGGCATTGGCGGGCGAGGAGACTTCGCCCCTACGGTGGGTCGGCCTGGGAATCCTAATCCCCAGCCTAACTTCACCGGATCGTCTACGGAAAACGCCCTGCTAGCGGTGGCCCACCAGGCGAGGATCGACATTTCTGCCCTGCGCCAAACCTATCCCCAAGTGGCCATTCAACATCGGTCGGCCCAGCACCATGTGATGGCGACGCTGCATTCCACTCCCACGGGGGGCTGGCTGGTGGCGGTGAAGGGCAGCCCCTTAGAACTGCTGGCTCGGTGCGAGGTGATGCTCGATAGACCCGCTGCCCCTGTCCCGACGTCTGCCCAAACGCTGGACACCCCTGGGGATGATCACAACCCAGGCGACCGATGGACGAGGGTCGCCATAACTCACTGGTTGCCCAATATCGAAGCTCCGATTCCCCTTACCCCCGATCACCGACAAGCCATCATGGCCGAAAACGAGCGCATGGCCGAGGCGGGGCTGCGGGTGTTGGGGGTGGCCTATGGCTATCCGTCGCAAAAGGATACCTGGACGGAAACGCCCCTGGTGTGGCTGGGCCTGGTGGCCATGGCCGATCCCCTGCGTCCTGGAATGAAAGATACCATCGCCGCCTTCCATCGGGCTGGAATCGCCACGGTGATGGTGACGGGGGATCAACGGGCCACCGCCGCCGCATTGGGCAAGGCTCTCAACCTCGCTCAGGGACAGCCGCTGGCGGTGCTGGAGTCCTCGGATTTGATTGCCCTTACCCCAGCGGAAGCCCAGCGTCAGAGTCGGGTAGTGAAAGTATTTGCCCGCATTAGTCCGGCGGATAAGCTCCAGGTGGTGCAGGCGCTTCAGCGGTCGGGAAACGTGGTGGCGATGACGGGGGACGGCATTAACGATACCCCCGCCCTGAAGGTGGCCGAAGTGGGCATTGCCATGGGCCATAGCGGCACCGATGCGGCGCGGGAAGTGGCCGATGTGATTCTGCAAGACGACAACCTCGATACTCTGATTGCCGCCGTAGCCCAGGGGCGCACCATCTATAGCAACATCCGCAAGGCAGTTCACTTTTTGCTGGCCACCAACCTCAGTGAAATCATCGTCATGTTTGCGGGGATCAGCCTGGGCCTGGGGGCACCGCTCAATGCCCTGCAACTGCTGTGGCTGAATTTGGTGACGGATATCTTCCCTGGCCTGGCCCTGGCCCTGGAGCCCCCTGCCCCCGATATCCTTACCCAGCCCCCGCGCCCCACCACAGAATCCCTGATTCAGCCTGAGGCCTTTCGGCGCATGGTGCTAGAAGCTATGGTGATCGCCGCCAGCGCCCTCACGGCCTATGGTTACGCCATCCACACCTACGGCATCGGTGCCCAGGCGAGCACCGTGGGATTTATGGCGCTTACCCTGGGGCAGTTGCTCCATGCCCTGGTGTGCCGTTCCCGTCAGCAGCATCTGTTCCGTCGCCCCGCCCTGGCTCCCAATCGCTATTTGGGGCTGGCGCTGATGCTCTCGATTACCCTTCAGTTTTTGGCGTTGTTTATCCCGGCCCTGGGACGGTTGCTGCATCTTGTGCCTCTTGGCCCCGTGGATGCGGTGGTCGTGACCCTAGCGGCTCTGCTGCCCGTGGTCATGAACGAAACCACGAAGCCTTGGCCTTCTCCCAAGCCCTCGGTCGTTACCCATTCGGATGGATTGTCCTCGGTTTAGTCTTACCCTTCATTTAACGCGAGGAGACCTCAAGGGCGATGAGACCTCGTCCCTACCGTTGGGGGCCGGGGGAGTTGGGGGTTTAGCTTTAATCGGGTTCATTGACCTAGCGGTGGATGCGCTGGGATAGCCAGGTCTTTATCTGATCGGTAATCTGGGCGAGGCGTTGACGGGGAGACTCATGGCTTTCCGGTGAGGGCATCTGTTGCAAACTCGTGGTTACAAACAACTCCTGCAAAGCAATGGGCCGATGGTGGGGGCGCTGTTGCGCCTCCTGGAGCCAACGTTGATAGGTACGGGCCTCCTGGGGGGAGAGCAACCCGCTAACATGGCGGTGTTGTCGCTCCCAGCGCAGGGCCGCCATCAGCAGTTGGGTATGGGTGCGGTGGTAGTTAGCCTCGTGGCGTAAAATCTGCACCAGTTGCCGCCCGGCGTCGGTGGTGGCTAGGGGCGCTTTCACCCCGCGCAGATCTACCCAGGGCATGCCCTGGAGCGGTTCGGGCAGGTGGTTGGCATCCACGGTAGACAGCAACACTGGCACAATGCGCTTGTTCATGCTGAGGGCAAACAGGAGCCCCTGCAAACAGGCGGCATGGCCCAGGGCATTGGGCGACAGCAAGATGACGTAGTTGTCGCAGGCTTCGGTGGCGCGGGAGAGGGCGATATCTAGGTTGGCGTTGGGGGGGCAGTCTACGTGGGGATCCCACAGCGCCCATCCCTCGGACTGAATCAGATCCCGCAGGGCCTCTACGCTGGGGGGGCCACCGGGGCTGAGGGGCATCTCCTGATCCCCATCGGCATAGGCTAGCAGCACCGTCACAATGGCGTCGTCGTCGCGCTGGGTGCTGGCCACAATTAAATCCCGCTGGAGGGGGGTGGGCTGACAGGTCGGACGGGGCTGTTTGGCAACGACACTCAGCCATTGGGTAGCCTGGGTGAGATCGGTCTCAGGGAGCAAATGCCCGGCAGCATAACCCTGCTTGGCCCAGTGCAAGGATTGAACCAAAAGGTGACTGTGCTGATGAATCAATCCCTCTTGATCCCTTAGCGCCTCAATCAAATTGAGGATCGACCGGGGCGTCTTGTCCCCCTCTACCTGGACCGCAAGCTGGATGAGCCAAAGGGGAGTTGAGGAGCGACTCTCTCCCTCAATGAGGGTCTCTAGGGTTCGCATGGCCTGGATTTGATCATTCTCTAGATCTAGCCAATCCCCCACGCCCTCGGGCAAATCCTTGAAGTTAGCGCGATCCGCCTGATTCTCCCAGCCCGTGCCCTCAGTGGGGTGCTGTGGCCCCAGCCATGGGCTACTCTGATCCCCCCGGTCCGCACTATTCTCTGGCCTGCCGCCCGCCGCCGCTGCCCCGTTGTCCCCCGCTAGGCTTGTTGCTGGGCCAAGGGGATGGATCAAAAAAAGCCGCTTATGGTACGCCACAGCCTGTTCAATCATTGCCCTGACATCATTGGGATAGGCGGTGGGTGTTGCCACAATCAAAACATTGTGGGCGCGGCTAACCACCGCATCAATGGCATTGGGGGCATCGTCTTGGGGTAGGGTCGCCAACTGCCAAGCCTGAAAGCCGTATCGTTTCAACCATTGGTTTAATTGATCGGCATAGGGCTGCTGGCTTGGATGGCCGACTAAAATCAAGGCATCATAGAAAGAAAGCAAAGCCTGTACCTACGCTGTGATGTACACCCTGATCGGGGCTGGATGGCGTTACGCTCAGGCAACGACCCTAGGATTAACAACAAAGCCGACACGTCGCAGCCCGGTTGTCTCATAAGATTCTCCAGCTATCTTGCCCTGATCATACCTAGGCTGGGTTCCTTCGATCATCCGTCAATTTCAATTTTGTGGATAGATAGGCTGATACAGATTTTCCTGAAATTCTCCTGAATTTCCCTGAGTTCTTGCCCCGATCTTCCCCGTGATCCCTCTTCTCTGAAGATTTTGATATTTCCTATGGCCCGATTGCCTCAACCAAGCCTAGCGCCATTGTTCCTTGTCTTCGGTCTTCTTGGTCTGGGGCTGTTGGGCGCTATCCTCGAACCCTGGAAAAGGGGTGATCCCGTCGCCGCTGCCACAATGGTAGAGTCCATAGGCCCCTCTTTTCTCGATATCGCTAGCCCCATGCCTCGACCACTGCTATTTGACCAAGTCTCTGATTTTGCCGAAGGGGTAGCCATGGTGCAGATTGGCTCCCGCCTGGGCTACCTCGATACCAACGGCCATCTGCGCATCACGGTGGAGGATCTCGCCGTGACCGTGGCCGCCCAGTATGCTGAGTCCTTGGCCTTGGCGCGGGCGGGCGACTACTACGGCTACCTCGACCGCCAGGGAAAATGGGCCATTCCGGTGCAGTTTCGACAGGCCAAAGACTTTTCTGGGGGCCTTGCGGCGGTGCAGGGGGGGACCAAATACGGCTTTATTAACCTGCTGGGCGAATGGGTGATCGAACCCCAGTTTGACCTCGCCGATTCCTTCTCCGAGGGGCGGGCCGTGGTGAAGGTTCAGGATCGCTACGGCTATATCAACGCCCAGGGGCGAATGGTGATTGCCCCCCAGCTTAAGGATGCCTGGCGCTTTTCTGAGGGGCTGGCGGTGGCCAAGCAGGACGATCAGTACGGCTACCTTGACCCCGCTGGCGTGATGGTGATTCCTGCCGCCTACGATGGAG
>CAZWNR010000221.1:0-6801 GCA_964635665.1 uncultured bacterium
GGTAAACCACCTGGGAAGAGGCCAGAGGAATGGCCCAGAAAAGGGCTTGCCGAGGAACCGCCTCCTCGCCTTACAATGACGGGAGGGCTGTTGGTTTGTAACCTGCTCGTTACGACCCGCAGCCTAGCCCCCTATCCGTCGATGGTTTGGACGCTATGCTTGCCGATCTCACCCTATCTCAGGATCTACTGATTACCTTGGCCGTCTATGGTGGGCTGGCTGCGGTGTATCTCGTGGTGCTGCCCTTGGCCATCCTGTTCTACCTCAAGGAACGCTGGCACCAGGTAGGATCCGTGGAACGCACCCTGCTCTACGGCATGATGTTTGTTTTCTTTCCGGGAATGCTGCTGTTCAGCCCCTTCCTAAACTTTCGGCCCCAAGCCCGCAAGCTGAGCTAACCCATGCGACGGATTGACGTTTTTGGTATTGGCCTCGGTGTGTTTCTGGCCGGGGGCGGTCTCTTTCTGGCCTTTCGAGTTTTGGGGCTAGATGGGATCTCGGCTGGCATTTGGAGCCAAACCGTGATGGTGGGTGGCATTGTTGGCTGGTTGCTCACCTATCTGTTTCGGGTGGTTACCCACAAGATGACCCTCAACCAGCAGCTCGACGACTACGAAACCGCCGTGCTGCAAAAGCGCCTAGAGGAACTCAGCCCGGAAGAACTGGCGGCCCTACAAGCCAAGCTAGACGAAAAATAGATCTGTCTTGACGTTAGCTCTGCCCTTGCCGAAGATGGACAAACCGAAGATGGACGCGGTACCCGTCTTGGGTTAGAGTTCTCTATTGGACAGTTATTGGCCCCTCCCTATGGCTCGCGTCGCAGAACATTTTCAGGCCCTCAAAGCGCGGGGTGAATGTGCCCTGATCCCCTTTATCACAGCGGGAGATCCTGACCTGGAGACCACAGCAGCGGCCCTGAAAATCCTGGACGACAACGGAGCCGATTTGATCGAGCTGGGGGTGCCCTACTCCGATCCCCTTGCCGATGGCCCGGTGATTCAAGCTGCCGCTACCCGTGCCCTGGCCAAGGGTGTCACCCTAGATCAGGTGTTGGACTTGGTGAAAACGGTCAGCCCCAGCCTTCAATCTCCCATCATTTTATTTACCTACTACAACCCGATTCTCAATCGCGGGATCGAGACCTTCATGGCGGACATTGCCGACGCTGGGGTCGCTGGGCTAGTGGTGCCCGATCTGCCCCTAGAAGAGGTGGAGGCTGTGCTCCAGGCCGCCGCCGCCGCTAGTATTGATGTCACCCTGCTGGTGGCCCCCACCTCGCCCCTAGAGCGCATTCAGGCCATTGCCGCCCAGGCCCAGGGGTTTGTTTACCTGGTCAGCGTCACCGGGGTTACCGGAATGCGGCAGGAATTGCAGGGACGGGTGAAGGATTTGTTAGACAGCCTCAAGCAAACCACCGATAAGGCTGTGGGGGTAGGCTTTGGCGTGTCTGGGCCAGACCAGGCGACCCAGCTGCGCCAATGGGGGGCCGATGGCGTGATTGTGGGCAGCGCCTTCGTGAAACGGCTAGACACAGCAGATCCTCAAGCGGCCCTCCAGGATGTGGCGGAATTTTGCCGAACCCTGAAAGTCGCCATTCAAAATTAGGGCCAACCTAATCCTTCGATTGAATTTCGTCTGAATTCCGTCTCTTCACCTCCCCACCCGCCAAACGGTAGGGGCGAGGTTTCCTCGGCCCTCTAATTATTTGCTCGGCCTTCTCAGAGAACGCCCCACCCGATTCAGGGGATGGGGGGTTAGTCATCGGGTTCGGCTTGCCAGTCGGGGCAAGGGTCACTGTTTAACCAGCCGTAGGGGTGCATGGCGCAGATGAGCGTTTGGCGACGGGCGCGGGAGGTGCCGTAGGCCACACCGTGGTAGTTGGCGCAGTGACGGCAGGAGGCGGGGCGAGAGGAGGTAGGGGCCGCAAACCCCACCTGGGATCGCAGGATATGCTGCTTACTCTGCACCCGATGCCACTGCTCATAGGCGCGACGGTGGCATTGGGCATTGGCGCGGCTAAAGGGATCTCCTGGAAGCGTCACAACAGCAGCGTCCGATTTCAGTGGAGGTTCAGTTCTAGCCTAACGAAGCTCTGCCCGGTTCTGGGAAAATATTGAACAGAACTCAAAAAAATATTTACCCCCGCCTACGGGAAATCCCTGACAGGGTGTTACGTCGAAACCTGCGACTTGGAGTATCATCAGCAGTAACGGCTAGTTCAGCCTGTTGTGGTGTATTGACATTGCTAGCCTCAAGAATTCGTAATTGTTTAGTGTAAGCTAGCCCCGTCAATCGGGAATGATAAACAGAGCTATTGCATTCATTGTCAGAGCATGAAGGATTCCACCGTAGGCGACCAGAAGCAGCTATTGCTCATTGACGACGACCCCAACCTCATTTTGCTCGTCAAAGATTATCTTGAGTTTCGTGGCTACGACGTCAAAACCGCTGGCAACGGTCGTGAAGCGTTGGAGTTGCTCGACGATACTCTGCCGGACATGATCATTTGCGATGTGATGATGCCAGAAATGGATGGTCACACCTTCGTGAAGCATGTGCGCGAAAACCCCGCCACCGAGTGGATTCCTATCCTTTTCCTTTCGGCTAAGGGGCAGAGCCAGGATCGGGTGAAGGGGCTAAATACCGGGGCCGATGTCTACATGGTTAAGCCCTTTGAACCGGAGGAACTGGTGGCCCAGGTCGAATCTTCCCTGAAGCAGGCTTCCCGGCTAATTAAGCAGCAGGTGAAGGCAGGCGGTGGCCCCGCCATCCAGGTGCCCTTTGATGTGGAACTGACCCCCACTGAGCTGCGAGTTGTGCAGTTTGTGGCCCGAGGCATGGCCAACCGCGAAATTGCCGAGGAACTGCAGGTGAGCCAGCGCACCATTGAGAGCCACGTCAGCAACATGCTGGGCAAAACCGGACTGCACAACCGCACCGAACTCGCCCGCTGGGCCATCGAAAACAACAAGGCTTAAGTCCGAGGTTGGGCTGTTTTTTAGGATTCCGTTGCCGAGGCATCCCACTGACTAGCGGATTATGTCTAGACAGGTGAGTCTTCTATGGCCTATAGCTGTGGGATATTGTCGCGCGGATATGTCCTGTGGTGCATTGCTTCGCGTGTAGCCCTTCGGGCATGGCTGACGCTAGGACGCTAGTCTTATGCACCCTATGGGCGTTTTGCCGTGGCGTTAGGCTACCTACGGTGTGGCCTAGGCGGCGGTGATGGGGGAACCGCTATATTATGGGGGCGGTGTATTGGCAGGAGTGGGTAGAACTATGGCAGCACAGGCGCGGATCGGCATCATCGGTGGCAGCGGGCTGTATCAGATGGAGGCGCTCACGGATATTGAAGAGGTGCGGGTAGACACTCCCTTTGGGGAACCCTCGGATGCGATTATCCTCGGCACCCTAGATGGTACTCGGGTGGCCTTTCTGGCTCGCCACGGTCGCGGCCATACCCTGATGCCCACGGAACTGCCTTTCCGGGCCAATATCTACGCCATGAAATCCCTGGGGGTGGAGTATCTGATCTCGGCTTCGGCGGTGGGTTCTCTGAAGGAAGAGGCGAAACCGTTGGATATGGTGGTGCCCAACCAGTTCATCGACCGCACCCGCAACCGGATTTCCAGCTTCTTTGGCGAAGGGTTGGTGGCCCACATTTCCTTTGGCGATCCGGTGTGCCCCAACTTGGCCAAGCTGGTGGCCGATGCTGTGGAGGGTCTCGATTTGCCCAACGTTACCCTGCACCGGGGCGGCACCTACGTGTGCATGGAAGGCCCCGCCTTTTCTACCAAGGCCGAGTCTAACCTGTACCGCAGTTGGGGGGCCACCGTTATCGGCATGACCAACCTGCCCGAAGCCAAGCTGGCCCGCGAAGCGGAAATGGCCTACGCCACCCTGGCCCTGGTGACCGACTACGACTGTTGGTACCCCGACCACGACAGCGTCACCGTGGAGATGGTGATTGGCAATCTGCAAAAAAATGCCGCCAACGCCCAGCGGGTCATCCGCGATGTGGTGAACCGCATCGCCGCCAACCCACCCGCCTCCGAGGCCCACTCGGCCCTCAAGTACGCCATCATCACCCCCCTAGATAAAGCTCCCCAGGCCACCCTCGATAAGCTCAGTCTGCTGCTGCAAAAGTATCGCTAGGGCCAGGCCACACCTGATCTAAATCCCATAGACCTAAGTCCTAGCCCGTTAACCCGTAGGGGTGGGGAGACCGCGCTCCAGCTTATCCCTGGGCCACCCCCTGCAAAATGGTCATGGGGCCAAGGGATTTCAGGAGGGCCAATTGGTCGTTGTTTTTCACCAGCAGCGACCCCGCAAAGCCTAGGGAGTTCACCGGAATCGATTGGTAATGCTCCTGGCGGCGGCCCACCACCATCATCCAGCGGCGTGTGGCTAGCAGGTTGTAGGGAAATTCCGTGGCGGGGGCACTGCGGTCGGCTCCGAGGGAATCCAGCAGGGCGTGGTAGGTGGCTAGTAGCGATTCAGCACTGGGTGGCTCTCCGCTGAGGCTGGCAATGGCGTGGTGAAAGGGGAACTGAGGATGCTGGTGGACCTGAGCCTGCATCTCGACGGTTTCTAGGGGCAATTGACGAATAGCCTGATCCACCGGCAGGGGGCTGCCATCGGGACAGAGAGGCGGCGGTACCAGTTGTAGGTGCTTGTGGGGTTGGCTAGCTCCGGCGAGGCGGCCACCATTGTAAAAAGCGAGGCCGTCGATCTCCGCCATCCCCAGGGCCAGGGCGGCAAAGTCCGCCAGGGTGAGCCAGGTATCTTGCTCCTCAAAGGCGCGAGTGACGATCAAAATGTGGTGATCTACCACGTTGTACTTATTCAGCAGGCACAGGTGGCTGTCGGACAAATCCGCCACAAACAGGTTGGGATCGTAGGGCAGGAAAGGGTTAACGGGTTTTCCGAGCTTTTGCTGTGCAGCTTGGTTGCGGTTGTACTGCTCTTTGCGCTCTAGATTGGCCAAAATACGCACCAAAAACCGTATTCCCGCCTGCTCTACAAACTCATACTCCGTCTGAATCGGCTGGAGCGCCCCGCAGGCCAGGGCATGGCGGGTCTGGTGCTGAATTTTGCTCCACAGCACACCCGGAGCCAAAGAATGTGTATTGGAACCAGCCATAGAAGTATCGGGGAATGCCTGTATCGACTCTATCAAACCGCTGCCCCACCCCGATGACCCTGGGATCAAGATTGTCGTCAATCACCGCTGCAAAATAACCCCTAGGGGCCAAGAAATATGGCACGGTAGGAGAGTTCGCGGCAACAAACGCGTGAACGCTGTTGCAGTAGATTGCACATCTAGGGTCAACAGAGAACAAAGTCCTTGCGGCCCTCACCCCCAACCCCTCTCCCAGGGGGCGAGGGGAGCCGGAAACGCATCAAAGACCTTCTTCTAGGTTGGGCTACCGCTTATACATCAGTCTCTATTTGGCTTGGTTCCTGGGGTTGATACCCCCCAGCCCCCCAACCCCAGGGGGGGACAGGGGTCAAAATACCCCTTCCCAAGGGGGATTTAGGGGGATCTCCAATGACTTTCGGCATAAAAACAAGATGTGTATGGGCTGTAGCCTCCCTGGGAGAGGGTCTGGGGGTGTAGCTTGCTTCCCGTAAGGGTGGGTTAGCAGAGACTTTGTGATCGACGGAGTTTAGGAGAGAGTCTTTAGGAGGACATTATGGTTGAAACGATTCGCGGCTTTTTGCAGCCCATTGCCGACTGGTTTGCGGGCTTTGGCACCCCCGAGCCCATCGTTCACTGGGGGCATCCCCTGATGATGGGAATTGTGGTTTTTGTGATGGGTTCTTACACCGCCTGGGCGGGCTGGCAGGGGCGGCTAGGCAGCGATGCCGAGAAAATGGCCGAGAAACGCACCATGCACAAGCGCCTGGCCCTGTGGATGTTCACGTTTATTACCCTGGGCTACACCGGGGGCGTGCTGTCCTTGGTAATGCAGGGCCAACCCCTGTTTGAAAGCCCCCACTTTTGGACGGGCACCCTGGTGATCGGTCTGCTGGCCACCAACGGAGCCATTTCCATCACCAAATTTGGCGGTGGTCAGCCCGTTCTGCGCACGGTTCACGCCTACCTGGGCACCGTGGCCCTGGGGGTGATGTTCATCCATGCCTTCCTGGGGGTGCAGTTGGGCCTAGCCATTTAAAGTCAATCCCTGTGTTCTGAAGCTTTCGCTTATACATAAGTCTCTATTCTGCTTAGTTCCTAGGGTTGATCCCCCCTAGCCCCCCTTAAAAAGGGGGAAGAGTCAA
Organism: uncultured bacterium; assembly: GCA_964635665.1. Taxonomy (GTDB): domain Bacteria; phylum Cyanobacteriota; class Cyanobacteriia; order Phormidesmidales; family Phormidesmidaceae; genus Nodosilinea. The sequence continues at coordinate 6,286 of CAZWNR010000221.1, forward strand.
AGTACCCCTTTTTATAGACGCTTGCGGCTTCCCGCAGGGTAGGGGGATTTAGGAGGATCTCCAAGGACTTGTGGCATGAAAACAAGATGTATATAAGCAGTAGGTTCTGAAGGCTGTAACCACCCTAGTGGCACCTCCCATGGCGGGTTGCTGGGGTGGTTTGTCCTATCTTTTTCGATATAGTAAGGGCTTGCAGAAACGATAGGGTAAGGATTATGGCACGGCTGGCACTGCTGAGCGTATCGGACAAAGCGGGTCTGGTGGAATTGGCCCAGGCGCTCGTTAGCGAATTTGGGTTTGAGATTGTCAGCAGCGGCGGCACGGCCCGCACCTTAGCGGAAGCGGGGCTTCCAGTCACGAAGGTTTCGGACTATACGGGATCGCCGGAAATTTTGGGCGGACGGGTGAAGACGCTGCATCCCCGCATCCACGGCGGCATTTTGGCGCGGCCCGACATGGCCCAGGATGAGGCCGATCTCGCCGCCAACAACATTCGCCCCTTCGACCTGGTGGTGG
>CAZWNR010000222.1:0-6796 GCA_964635665.1 uncultured bacterium
ATACCTGACCCCCGTAAAGATAGATGAGTAACGGCAGGTCCTATGAGCCGTCGCGGCGGATTCCTAGGATCTGAATGGAGTCTCTTAGGACGACTCTGTCCGGGTATTGCGTTCCCAAAAGACGCCATCGACATAGCCCTGGATGGTGGGGTGTTGGGCGGCTAAGGCTAATCGTTTTTCAGCTAGACAACAGTAGTCTAAATCCTGCTCAATACCAACATATTGCCGCCCTAATTTTTTGGCCACCACCGCCGTCGTACCACTGCCCAAAAAGGGATCAAACACCACATTACCCAGTTTAGAACTGGCCAGGATAAGTTTAGCAATCAGTTTTTCGGGCTTTTGGGTAGGGTGGTCAGTGTTTTCCGGCATCGACCAAAAGGGGACCGTAAGATCGGTCCAGAGGTTAGAGGGATGGGTAAGGCGATACTTCTTAGGGCCATCTTCCCAGTCCTTGGGCTGGCCGTCTTGGGTGCGATAGGGGGCCATCACCTGGCGTTTTAACTTAACCGCTTCTACATCAAAAAAGTAATCATTTGAAGCCGTGCAAAACCAAATATCCTCGCTGGCATTTTTCCAGTTTTTTTGTGCCCCTCGACCTTTCTCACGCTCCCAAGTAATGCGATTTCGCACAATAAAATGTTTTGAAAGAATCGGATAAAGCAAAGTGGAGGTAAACCAATCGGCACAGAAGTAAGCAGAAGCCGTAGGTTTTAAGAGGCATTTAACCTGGCCAATCCAGCTTTCTAGCCAGCGTGTATAATCCTGGTTTTCCTGTCGTCTAAAAGCAATGCCGTTAAAATCCTTAGTTAGGTTATAGGGTGGATCAACAATAAGCAAGTCAACAAATTTAGTAGGCAGATAGCCAATCACCTCAAACAGATCTTGCCAAATGATTTGATTGAGAATCACACCTGGTTCAACCTTTTGATGAAGTCGCTGAAGTCGCTGGGAAAACTCCCCTCGTTCAGCCTCCGTTAATTCTAAGGTGCGGTTGCGGGGAGAACGATTTTTCATAGTGCGTTTTCTAATGGTGTTGCCATGGCTGTTGGCCGCATCCCGGCACTCAATCCTTCAGCCTTGGGGTAACGGAGGCTCAGGAGACCGCCGTCACCCCACACTGAATGCAGTTCAGGGGGCGAGGTCGATCGTACAAGTTGGTGTCCACCTCCCTTAGATAAACACCATGGGTTTGTCTTTTAGGGGTTCAAAGGCGGCGGCATCAAAGCGATAGAGACTGGCAGGTCGTCCAGCTCCACGGGAGGTTTTTTGGCCTGTATCCTGCAAAAAACCGAGCTTTAATAACCGGGTACGGAAGTTGGAATAATCGGAAAATCCTTCCCCTAAAACCGTCACATACAACTGGTAAAGATCACCTAATGTAAACAACTCTGGTAGCACATCAAAGGCAATGGGGCTATATTCCAATTTGTTGCGCAGCCGTTGATAGCCGTAGGCCAAAATTTCGTTGTGGTCGAAGGCCAGTTGGGGGACTTGGGCGAGGGGATACCAGGCAATGCCGCTCACCCCGTCGGCAATCAGTTCGGCATCCTCAAAGCGCACCAGGGCAAAGTGGCTCACCGAAAGATAGCGGACATTGTAGTCCGTTGGAGCTTCGCGAGGATCCCGATGGGGGCCACCAAAGGTGTAGAGCTGTTCTAAATACAGGGTGTTGACCCGGATTTTTTCCGCCAAGACTCGGTAGGCCGCATTTTCTAGGGATTCGCCCTGGCGTACCAGGGTTCCCGGCAAACTCCAGTGACCCATGTAGGGATCTTGGTGGCGCATCACCACGAGCACCAGAAGCCGATTTTGGTGGGTATCTACGGAAAAAATGACGTTGTCTACGCCCACCTTAAAGTCGGCTAGGTCAGGTTTTGCGAGGAGGTGATTAAGGTTTTTCTGAAGTTTTCCGGGCATGGGTAGAGGTGATGTTGGTCAATATAGGCTTGCACAGCGGGGGTGAGGGCAATGTCGTTGCAGTTTTGGCGATAGTTGGAGGAGGCCACATCCACAGGCTGGGGAAAGTCGGCCACGGTGACGCGGGTCTGTTGGCGTAGGTCTTGCAGGCTATCCTCGGTCAGGGCATAGCCAGGACGCGGGATAACGACAATCTCCACCGCCGCAAATATAGCCTCCGCCCGATACCAGGTGGGCAGTTGAGTGACGAGGTCGGCCCCAATCACCAGGGCAAAGGTGGCATTGGGCCAGCGCTGTTTGGCCCGCTCAATGCTGACGATGGATCGCAAATGGCTGAGTTCAGGGTGTACCTGCACCCGTCCAGCGGGAATGTTCAGGTCGTCGATCAGCAGTTCCAACATTTGGAAGCGATCACTTAAGGGGGTTTGGTGCTCCTTGAACGGGTTGTTTGCCGTCCACACGGCCACATGGTCAAATTGGGTAGCCAGCCAAGACAGCACGGCGGCATGGCCCCGATGGGGCGGGTCGGCACTGGTACCAAACAAAGCAATGCGGGTCATGGCACTGGGGAAAGGAGGACAACAATCGGGAGTCGGAAGTCGGGGATGACTTGAGGATTCGAGCGATTGGGATGACTAGGTCTCTGTGGCAACCGCCCGTCGCTGGCGGGTGGCCTCCGTCAGCGCCTGAAGATCTGGGGAAATCTCCACGGGGTAGGGATCTGGGTGATCTAGGGAACGGGATGCGGCGGGCAAGCAGGCCACTGAGGCAGCGGTGTGTTTGGCAATCTGCGCCAACGATGGGGGTGTTGCCACCACCTGCCCCTGACGTATCACCCATTCTAGAAGGGGTTGCTCATCTGGGGCGGCAACCTCTGTCATTAAACCCAAGCGATCCCCTACCGCCTGCCCCCCCTCAAATCGTCGAAAAATTTGCTTGCGGCCCGGATAGGTGGCTTTGCTGTCCGACTCCTTCATCACCGGAATGCCGTCGATATCCACCAGCTTATAGACGCCGTTGACGGGGTCGCCAGTCACCAACTTCGTGCCCAAACCATAGCCATCAATGGCGGCCCCCTGCCGTTGCAGACGTTGGACGGCGTACTCATCTAAGTCGCCGCTGACGAAAATTTGCGCCTGGGGTAAATAGCGCCGCACGGATTGGGAAAGACTGAGCAAATCCCCAGAATCCAGCCGCACCGAGGCTACCTGGGTTTCCCCTCGCTGTACGGCGGCGGCTAACCGGGCTGCCGCCGCTTCTGGGTCGTAGGTGTCGATTAATAAAGTTGCCGTGGGAAAGTAGCGCTGAAACGCCGCGAATGCGTCGTCTTCGCTGCCCTCAATCGCCGTAATCGCCATCACCAAGGCATGGGCCATCGTCCCGGCGGGCTTCTGCCCCAGTTGCAACGCCGCCAATACGTTGGACGTGGCATCCAACCCCGCCGCCAACGCCGCTCGCGCCGCCCACACCGCCCCCTGAGGACTAAAGGCCCGCCGACTGCCAAACTCCAGCAGCTTGGTGGTTGGCCCCACGACATCCCGCAACCGTGCCGCCCGCGTAGCCACCAGGGTTTGATAATTGAGGGCATTGAGCAGATAGGTTTCAGCAATTTGGGCCTGCCAAAGGGGCGCTTCCACCCGCAGCAACGGCTCATTGGCAAACACCGCCGTCCCTTCGGAGACCGCCCACACATCCCCCGTAAATCCCTCAGATTGGAGCCGTTGCCAGTAGCGATCCGGCACATGCTGAAATAGCCCCGTGCTTTGCAAAGCTGCCACCTGATCCGCCGAAAATCGCAGATTGTTAAGATATTCCACCGCCTGGGCCAACCCCATGGCCACCAGGTATCCATAGTGGTTCGGTATCCGACGAGTAAACAGCTCAAAGCTCGCCCATCGCTGATCCAGGTTCTCGCCCACGTAGCAAGCCGCCATCGTGAGCTGATAGAGGTCAGTCAGCAAACCGTAGTCGGCAGGAGACACAGACAACGCGGGTTGGGGCATAGGGATAGCGACTCCAATATTTATAGTATTTTGCACCATAAGCAGCCGAAATGTCCAGGTGACTCTACTCCATGGCAGACCCAGCCCAACGATTCGCCTCAGATAGCACCTCAAGGTCGGAGAAGACTCACAGTAATCAACGCTTTGGAAGGAGACATATCCTGAGGCCGAGGTTTCTAAAAAGCCCTCGCGAGGGGCGTTCACTATGAATTAATGAACAATTGTTTTGGTTTTTTTCATAAAAATTAGTCTCTTTCAGCAGGCTGTGAACACCAAAACGTAGCCATCGGGCACTCCCTAGACACCTGACAATCTGGCCTAGAGTCAGAATTTTTTGGTCTATCGTGCCGTCTAAGAGAAACAAAGTACGAATCACCCCTACGTCCCTAGTAACCGGGAGAAGCACCATGGATTGGGTTCCTAGGATTGAGTTTTTCACAGCCCAAAAATCTGCAAGGGTTGAACACCCCATTACCCGCCACCAAAAGGGGCGAGTCTTTTTTGAAGGCACCTACTGGCCCGCCCAGATTTACGCTAGCGGCAATCTGGCGTTGACCGACCACGCCCTAGAGGTCTCTAGCTGGGTGGTGGTGATTGGGCGACAAGGGCTGACCCTTCTGGTTAGTCCCGCCTAGGCCATCATTTACCCTTAGGCTAGAGGCACCGATAAGAGCTGACCCCAAAAGGTCAAGCTCTAACAAAAACGGTTATGATTAAAAAATCACTGTGCACGATTTACCATGGCCACGGATGGCTCCCGGCAACCCCTAGGGCGATGGGCTTCCGCGTTTCCCTTGCTACGGTCTAGACCTAGGCCGGGCGGTAGGCGGCGTCAGAGGCTAGTCCTTGCCAGCGTCCTTGCCTTGGGTTTTGTAGCAAGTCCAGCGGCTTGGGCAAACTCCCGCTGGGGAGCAGTGGTCTACGTCAATACTCCCCCAGGCTACGCACTCAACAGTCGTTGGGGACCGGGAACCAATTTTGGTATTCACACGAAAAATCGGAGGGGTTGCCCCTTAGAGCTCTCTGGGGCAAGCCGTCGAGGTTGGCTGCAGCTCACGAATGGCACTTGGGTCGCCAGCAACTGGGTGGCCAATATCCCCCGGGAGCGCATCGCCTGTGTCACAAATTCCACCCCTCAAGCTGTCGCCATTGTGGCCACGCCCCCAGGCTATGGGCTGAATATCCGAACTGGCCCAGGCACAGGCTATACCCGAGTGGGGCAGTACGTCCATGGCACCCGACTTCCCTTTACTGGACGTTTCAACGGAAGCTGGACAGAGCTTACCGATGGTACCTGGGTAGATGGCAACTTCCTACAATTTTCCCCAGGCCAGGGACCACCCTTTCGCCCCACCCCCACGCCAACTCCAACCCCAACACCGCTACCAGATCCCTATGTACAAGACCTCCAGCGGCGGCTGAAGCAACTGGGCTACTTGCCCACAACTTTTACAATCAACGGCATTTATGACGCCGAAACCCAGGCGGCGGTGCGCACATTTCAGCGCGTCAATGGGTTACCCGAGAATGGCATTGTCGATACGGCGACTTGGCAAGCAATATACAATGCCACACAACCCCAGCCCACTCCCCCCGTGGGCCGCCAAATGCGTGTGAACGCCGGGGATTCCATTCAGGCTGATGCCTTTTCAGGGCCGGGCCCCGCACCGGAGTATAGAAAGGTAGCAACCTTTGCCAATGGCACAATTGTGACCACCACAGGCAAGGTGACCGGAAACTGGACAGAACTCCAAGGCAATATGTGGATATTTAGCCAGTGGCTACAGCCTCTCTAGGCCTGCCAAAACCCGAGAAGTCCAGGGCCAGCTTGACGGGTGACGCGGCTTACACGGTGGCTCATCCATCGAGTATCCCATCTGCCACGGAGGAATCAAGGCAGTGAGGATGACCGCGCTAGGGAAGTTATGCCGTTCACACAAGTTACACATCTCTAGACTGGCAGGGATGAGGGGCTAACTCGATAGGCATGGCAACCCAAAAATGCGGTCTCAAAACCAGCTCCATTCGCAGATCCTAGGCAATCCATCTGGCCTAGTCCACAACCCTGAGTCGGCCTTGGCTAAGGGCTTCATAAACCCGATTAATCAAATCTGCATCGTTAGGGCTCAAGTCTTGCTTGGCAAACATAGCCATAATCATCTGTTGATCACGGCGGGTTAGGCGGCGCGTGGCAAACATTTGCTCAATGGCTCGTTCAAGGGTAGACATGGCTCGCACTCTGATTGATAGCAACAACGACACAGAACAACCAGCAGAGTAAACCTCAAGGCCGGCTAAGGCGTATTTATCGTAACTTCATCTTACAGAGCGCCTATCTAGGATGCCATCGGCAAGATAACCCAAGTCCCGCCGTAATATCGAACTACCACTTCCCCTAGAGCCAGTATTTCTACTTATTAGCCCTCAATGAGTCAATGGTCTACGTATCTCTTCAACCCATGAGCCCATCATCAAACTAATTTATACACACCCTGCCCTCTGGCGATTTAGCCTCCTCAGCATCCACCCCGGCCAACCTCTGATCCGAACATGAGGGCACCCAAGCCATTCACAGAATATTCACACTTCCCATGCTCAACACCCCACCGAGGGACTCTTGAGCACGGCGGCTCCCAACTATAGCTATCGTCACTTGGGCTGGGCCATTCAGACCAGGGTCAAACGTTAGAACGTTCTAACTGGAATATCAAGGAGCAATACCTCAACTAGACTGGTCACGACTATAAATCGTCGTGGCAAAATTTAGTTTTGTGTGCTATTGTAAAGACACCTAAAGAGATTCTCATCTTTCTAGGGATATATTCCACTAACTTACGGACTAATACATCATGACGACGACTCTACAGCGGCGC
>CAZWNR010000223.1:0-6794 GCA_964635665.1 uncultured bacterium
CGCACGGCGTCGGCTTTGCCCTTGCCCGTTTGCTGAAACGCCTTGAGTTTGAGCGGCCCCTGGTAGTGGGCGACTACGGACTGAATGGTGGCCCAGGTGTCGTCCTGGGAGTGGCCTTCTACAAAAATGACTTCGGTGGCATCGCCCAGGGGCGGCAGGCGGTCGAGGGCGGCCTGGATATTGCCGGACTCGTTGCGGGCGGGGATGATCACCGAGCAGGTGAGGGGTTCAACACGGGCGGGTTCTGGCTGGGGGCGGGCCACCACAAAATTGGTTAGGCAGAGGTGCTTGAGGATGGGCAGGGGGGCCAGGTAGCGGTTCACCCAGCCGCTGAGGCCGATCAGGCGTTTGGGCAGCAAGAACCGTCGGCCCCGCTTTAGGGGGGTGTATCCGGTGATGGTGAGCAGGTTGGCGACATCGTCCATGCCCAGCCAGTTTTGGGGCGGCTGGGGGCAGCGCTGGCCTAGGCGTTCGGCCAAGCGCAGGGCGGGTTCCCACAGATAGTTGTGAAAGGTGAGAATGAGGCGGGTGTGGGGATGGCAAAGGGGTTGCAGCCGTTGCAGGACGGCCTGAATATCCCCCAGGTAGCCCAAAACGCCGGAGAGCAGAATGTAGTCGAACTGGCGATGGTCGGGGGCAAGCTGGGCCGGATCGAGCTGTTCGGCATCGAGGGTATAAAAGGTGAGGTTGGGGTGACGCTGGCGGGCCAGATCCACCATGGCCGGGGCAAAATCAAGGCCGACGCCCACCTGGGGGGCCACCGCTTGCAGCAAATCCCCGGCCCCACAGCCAATCTCCAGCACTCGGCTGCCGGGGGGCACCATAAACCGATGCAGGCGAGCGAGGTCGTGGTAGTAATAGCGATTGCGCCGCTGCCATGTCAGCAGATCCGGGGCCAATTCCTCAAAATAGGTTTTTAGATCCCGCTGAAAGCTGGCCTTAGGGGAGGGAATTACCGAATCGGAGGAAAAGGTTTGCAGCACAGGGATTGCCAGAGAGGTTGATAGAAAGGTCGCTAGAGACGTCATTGAATCCGAGGTTATGCTACCCGATTTTGATCCCCGCCTGGGTGCCGCCCTGGGCCGCAACCTAGACGATAGCGGCGAGTTCTCATCCAGGGACGGGCTGGGCTGCTATAACAGTGGCTAGTTCTTGCCATCCCAGGGCCAATGCCCATGCCAGATCAGACGAATCGCCCCCGTTTGGGGTTTGTGGTGCAGTTGGTGGATCCCAATCTCTCCCTAGAGGAAGCCACGACGGAGGTACAGTACCTCCAGGCGGATCTACGCGCCCTGAATGGGCTGGGGGGGCTGGCGATGGAGGTGTTGCGCCAGCCTCAGGGGGAGGGGCCGTTTCAGCAAGATCGCTGGTTGGGGGTACGGTTTGAAATTCCTGCCGAACGCCTGCGAGGGGTGGTGCGGCGGCTGTGTGATCGCCTGGAGGACTATCCCCAACCGACGCAGGTGGAGATTCGCTACGGGGCCGTGGCGGTGCAGATGACCACCCAGGAGGCGGAGGACTTGGCCCAGATGGTTCGCTTGGCCGAGGATATGGTCGATCCCCAGAGTGTGTACCTGGCCAAGGTCGAAACCTACGGCCACAGCCACGGCGAACTCTCCCCCGCCGAGGAGGCCAATTTGGAGGTGTTGCGCCAGCGGTTGGGCCTGTCAGAGAAAGAGGCCCAAGCCTTGAAAGCGGTAGCCCTTGGCCCTTACCAAACCCTGGTGGAAAAAGAGCGCTACTTCAACCAGGTGTTGCTGGAGGAATTGGCCCGCCAAAGCCCTTTGCCAGAGGAGACTTGGGCCACCCTGGCCGAGCTGGCGGAAAATCTAGGGCTGCCCCTAACCAAGGCGCAGCGCTTGTACCAGGATCAGCTCACCACCATTCAGGTACAGGCTGAAGCAATTCGTCAGCAGCAGCAGGCCGAGGCTGAATCTGCCCAGCAGGCGGCCCAGCAGGCGAAATCCCTAGACCAGCACCATGAGCAGGAGTTTGACCGCCAGCAAACCCTGGGGCAGTATCGCGATATGCTGTACCACGCCATGCAAACTACCCTCTACCCGCCCGATTTTGACCGGGGCCGTCTGGAACAGGCCCGCCGCCTTTGGGAGATTGATGCCGAGGAGGCGATGCACCTGGAAGAGGCGGTGCGCAGTGAGCGTTACGGAGCCATCCAGTCTGCCCTCGGGATTGACTATGGTCGCCTCCGCCAGCTGCTTTGGTCGCAGCTTTGGCGCGAGGCCGACGAGGAAACGGAAAATGTCATCCTCAAGGCGCTGCGGCACAATATGGAACCCCTGGATCGCGATGCGATTTTGCAACTCCCCTGTGTTGATCTGATTACGATTGATCAGCTCTGGAGCCGCTATAGCACCGGGCGCTTTGGCTTTAAGGCTCAGCAGCAGGTGTATCTTCAGGTGGATCGTCGCCCGGTGGATTTTCTGCGCGCCCTAGACTGGCGTGGATCCCGGATCAGTCTCACGGGTGGCATCAAGCCCTACAAAAGTTTGCAATTTAGCAGCAATGCCCCCTCCGGCCACCTGCCCACCTGGCGCTGGTGCTGCCCCAGCCTCGAAAACGGCTATAACGTCAGCGAGTCGGTGGTAGAAGCCCTGTTTCTGCACCTGGATAAATGCCTAGCCGTCAACAGTCCACCGCCTTCCTTGCCCATCACCGCCTTAGCCCACGACTACGGGCATGACCACGAAACCCCCACCCCACCCCAGGGGGATGCCTAACGCCTGCCTAACCCCCAAGTATCCCCTCTCGACCGGGGGGCAGGCTCCAAAATGTGTAGCCCATGGTCTCAGAGATGGGGTCGCTTGGCATACTGAATGGATCGACTGTAAGGAGGCCGCGTGGTATCCCCCCAAGACTGGACGATGACCGACCTCGCCGCCCTGCTCCATGGTCAGGAGTGGCAAGCCGCCGATCAGGTGACCTACAACCTGATGTTGGGGGCCGTCAACCGCCAGCGCGAACGCAGCCTCACCCCCATCGACCTCGCCCAAATGCCCTGTGGTTTGCTCCACCGCATCGACTGGCTGTGGGTGACGGCTAGCCAGGGCAAGTTTGGCTTTTCGGTGCAGCAGCGCCTCTACCAAGACCTTGACCAAACCTTCGACCCCGCTAGTCTTAGCCCCGCCAATCCCCATCCCTTCTGTCAGGCGGTGGGTTGGCTGATGGTGACGCTACCTCGGCCTCTGGCCTTTTTCAAGTTCTACGATTTTCTCGACTTCAGCCTCGATGCCCCCGCTGGACATCTACCCGCCCTGTGGTACTGGCAGCTCACCTGGCTAGAATCGCTGCAAACTGGCGGCTTGGGTACCGGGCGCGGTGGGGGCTTTGCCGACTTGGCCCGCCTCGATGCCCTGATGCTGCGGATGGCCCGCTGTAGCCAGGTGCCCTAGGGCCAGAACAAGGCTGATGGGAGCTGAATCGAGGGTTAAAACAGGCTAAAGACCGCAATGATCAACGGCCCCAGCGCTAGGGCAGGCAAAAAGGAGGCCACGCGAATTTGGGCCACCTCTAGCAGCCCCAAGCCAATGCCGAGGATCATCAGCCCGCCCATGCCCGTAATCAGCAAAATGTAGGGGTTGGTATCGGGATCCGGAATCGCCGCCCCCGACACGCTGGCCAACAGCGACAAACTGCCCTGCACCACCAGCACGCTCAGGGCCGAAAACCCCACCCCCACCCCATAGCTGCCCGTCAGCGCAATGGAGGCCAGCCCGTCCATGGTGGCCTTGAGGGTGAGCAGGGTGTTATCCCCCGATAGGCCATTGTTTAGGCTGCCCAAAATGGCCATGGGGCCAATGCAAAACAGCAAACTGGCTGCCACAAAGCCCTCGGTAAACTTGCCGCCGCCCTTCACCTGGGCCTTCAGCCAGTCTCCCAGCCCCGTCAGGCGCTTTTCAATTTGGCCCCATTCCCCCAGCAGGCCCCCGGCCACCATCACCAGCAGCGCCAAAATAATGCCGTCTAGGGGGCCAACCTGCACCGAGGACAGGCTACCCGCCATGGCCACCCCAATCACCAGGGTCATCAGGCCCACCGCCTGGGTAATCACCTGCTGCATGGGGCGGGGCAACCGACTGCGCAGCAACAGCCCCAAGCTGGTTCCCGCGATTACTGTGGCCACATTAATCCAGGTGCCGCTGGTTTTGGCCCACAGGCTGAGCATCGAAACGTCCTTGGAACCCGCTGGGAGGTTAGCGGGGCGGCGGCGGGGACGTTGGGATCCACCGAGACAGGCTAGGCCGTCACCTCATGGGCAAAGCTGGCCCGCCGCTTAAACTGAAATGGCCCCGCCAGGGCACCCCAGAGGTGTTCGTCGGTTTCGGGGTCGCGACCTCGGTCCCAGCTAATGAACTGGTCGGCGTCGATTTCAAATTCGCTGTCGAGGTAGGTGAGTTTGCCGTTGCGCTCCACCATGCAGGCTTTTCCTGGCTCGACGGATCCCTTAAAGCTGCGGCCCGTCCATTGCACAATCAGGTTGCAGCCGGGGGTGCGCTGAAAGTGGCTGGAGGTGAATTTGGCCAATTGTTCTGGGTTGCGAGAGGCCCCGTAGAAGGCTTCGGGATCGGTGACGGTGTAGTTCTCAATCACAATATGATCGCCGTTGGTCACCAGCTTCATACCCCGCGCCCGGTAGGGCCGATCTAGCATGTAGTCGTAGGCCTGTTCGATGTAAAACCCAAAGCCATCCAGGGTTTCCTTGGGCAGGGGCCGCATACACACCCGAATGTGAGCAAACAGGGGCGGATTGTCAAAGGCCTGCTGCTGGTTGCTGAAATCGGCGGCCATCCAGCGGGCCAGGGTTTGAACATCGGTGGCGTGGGTCATACGTGCAGCGCAGAAGTCGTCCATCCTCCCTAGTGTATATCAGCGATAATGATAGGCAGTAGCCATCCTTCAGGGTTATGCAGGTCAACGAGCCATCTAACGACTTTCAGCAGCAGGTGCTATCGGAACTGCGGCAAATTAGCCAACGCCTAGATCGCCTAGAAACAGATGTTGAAAAGCTGGACTACAAGTTTGATACTTACCAAACGGCCTCCGACCAAGTCATGCGCCTAGCCACGACGATTGTAATCGCGGCAGCGTCCGTGGTGATTCTATCGCCCGTCCTCCAGGCCGTTTCCCCTGCCATTAATGCGCTAGTGGGAAGTGCGGCGGGAAATAGTTAGGGGATTCAACCATCTAATCCAAAGGCTTGGGCGGGGGGCAGTTGCAGCAGCGTCAGCAGGCCGTCTAGCATATATTGCACCGCCAGGGCCGCCAGCAGCACCCCCAGCACACGGGTAACCACGTTGATGCCAATTTGTCCGAGTAGTTTGGCCAGGGGGCGAGACAACAGCAAAAATAGGTAGCACAGCAAAAGCACGATGGCCGCCGCCGCCAAGACCACACTCAGACCTAGGTAATAGTTCGTCGCCTCCCGCGAGAGCACCAAAATACTGGCCAAACTACCGGGGCCAGCAATCAGCGGAATCGCTAGGGGAAACACGCTCACATCCTGGCGAGACTCGGCCTCCTTGGCTTCGGCCTGGGTTTCGCGCTCTTGATGAACGAAGATCATATCTAGGGCAATTTTGAAGAGCAACACCCCCGCCGCAATTTGAAAGGCTTGCAGGCTAATGCCCAGATTGTGCAGAACGTAGGCCCCCGTTAGCCCAAAAGCCAGCAGAATGACCGCCGAGACCACCACGGCGCGAATGGCAATTTGAGATTGCTCCTCCTCCGATCGATCATGGACGAGGGCTAGATAGAGGGGAACCAGCCCCACCGGATCAATCACCACAAAGAGGGTGAGAAAGGCCTTGGCAAACAGCGGCAAAATGATCGGCATGGCAGCAGCGTAAAAACTGCCTTAAATGTATAGCGAATTTCACTCAGGTTAAGCACATTGCGATGATCCCCCCTGCCCCCCTTACCAAGGGGGGGACGGCATGAACCTTAGACCGCGAGGCACTGGGGGGATCTAGAACTCAGCAGCGGTTTATCTCACATTAAAAGAATAGCCCCAACACTGAAACCAGTGCCGGGACTATCTTAAACACTAAACAGACATTAAGCAGACTAAATCGAATGAGTCAAAGTCAAACTAGTCGAACCAATGAACGTAAAACACTGAGGTTATCAGCGGTACCCAGACCAGCTACTAGAGATGTTTTCTCACATAGAAACCGATACTTTAGAGATGCGTCGATACCGTCGTGGAGAGATTGTTGCGTTTCTAGGTATCTAATGCAGGGCTCTCTATCAGACTAAGGGTAGAACCATCGGTAGCGTGAAGTAGGGCAGAGCTGATGTTGAAGCAAGAGACTGAGATGTATCCGAAGTAACAACCTCCTGAAAGCAAGAAGACTGAACTCTTCAACCATGAACGAAAAATGGTCTATCTCTTCCGTAGAGAAGGAGGATGACAGCAGCCTTTCCAATCCGAAGATCTGTAAGGCATTTCCTCAAATAGGATGTGACTAAGTAGAGATGGGTCGATACCGTCGTAATGGGTTGTTGCGTCTCTGGGTATCTAATGCAGAGCTCTCTAGAAGTTAGGAGAGGAAATATCAGCCACTAAAAGGAAAGGCTGCTCGATGTGCGAGATAGATTCAGACGTTAACGAGATAACAACCTCCTATTTAACGGGAACTGAACTATTCGATTTGGGAGGGAGGTTTGCCTCACCTCTTGTTATTAGAATAACGCGATCTAGAACGCCTGCTAGGGAATGATACCAAAGTTTATCTTTCGGTTAAGGGTTACTCTCATGCCTTGCGTTGCCCTCATCC
>CAZWNR010000224.1:0-6781 GCA_964635665.1 uncultured bacterium
CCCGACAGACCCCTGGGATCTCTAAACCAGCAAGGATAACTCCACGGATTCACACACCATGATTCAACCCCTTCCCAAGGCCACTGGCCCCCAGCAAAGCCTAATCATGGCAATGGGCACGATCATCGGCGTCGGCGTCACCCTGGGCATCGTCACCCAGTTGCCCTTGGCCCATGCCACGGTGATCACCTCCTTGGGGCTGTCTAGCCTAATTGTGGCCTGTGCCTATATTTCGCGGCCCGTGTACTGGTGGATGGCCGTTGGGGCCATTGCGGGGATGATCCTGGGCATAGGAGGCATCTTGGCTGGGCACATGGCCGCCGAAAAGGAACCCCTGGGCCTCAGTCTGCGGCTGACCTTTGTAGCGTTTCAAGCAACGGCAGGATTCATTTCCGGGGTGCTAGTAGGCCGCAAAACCCCCCAGGCCCACCTACCCACCCTCAAGGAATTTATCTCTAGCCTCAGCGCCATCACCGCTGGTCTCTACGCCCTGATTGTCACCGGGCGTTTTTTGTGGGAAGGGTTGGATCCAGCCCGCACTCTATCCAGTCGCTTGAGTACCTCAACCACCATTTTGATTACCCTGCTAGCCATCCCCGGAGCCTTGGGCTACCTGCTCAGCCAGCGCCACCCGCCGCACTCCAACCCGTGAGCGGGTGCCTAAAAGTTCCACTGCAATCGACAAACCATTCTTTACTTCACAAGGAAGCAGAAACCATGGTGAAAGACAAGCAAGCCGCAGGGCCATACAACATCGTGTTTATCCTGACGGACCAGGAGCGCCATTTCCGACCGGATGAACTCCCCAAGGGCTATCGCCTGCCAGCCCACGAGCGGCTGGCGAAGAACGGCGTGGTGTTCGAGAACCACCGCATCAACTCCTGCGTGTGCACGTCCTCGCGCTCGGTGATCTATACCGGTCTTCACATCCAACAGACCAAGATGTTCGACAACACGAACTTCCCCTGGATGCAGAGCATGTCGACCGACATCAAGACGCTCGGCCACCAGCTCCGCGAGGCTGGCTACTACACCGCCTACAAAGGCAAGTGGCACCTCACCCGTGAGTTTGAGACCGACAACACCCTTGCCGCGCCGACGAAGATATTCACCAAGGAGATGGAGGCCTACGGCTTTTCTGATTATCTCGGGGTCGGCGACATCATCGCGCACACCCAGGGTGGCTACCTGCACGACGGCATGATCGCCGCCGCCGCCGCGAGCTGGCTACGCGGCAAGGCCTCGGAACTAGCGCAGCAAAAACAGCCGTGGTTCCTGGCGGTGAATCTGGTCAACCCGCACGACGTGATGTTCTACGACACGGACGAGCCGGGACAGCCCATGCAGGGCAAAAACAATCTGACCCACATCGCTGGCGATCCGGCCCATGAGATGTACGCCAAGCAGTGGGACTTTGAGCTGCCGGCCAGTTTCTCGCAGGCGCTTGACGCGCCCGGACGCCCCGCTGCCCACACCGACCACACCATGGGGAACGATGCGATGACCGGGCCGATTCCGGTGGACGAGACCTGGCGCTGGCGCAAGCGGCACAACTTCTATCTCAACGCGCTGCGCGATGTTGACCGCCACATCCTGACGGTGCTTGACGAACTGGAGGATCGCGGCCTCGCTTCCAACACCATCGTCATTCTGACTGCAGACCACGGCGAACTCGGCGGCGCGCATCAGATGACCGGCAAGGGCGCTACCTCCTACCGCGAGCAGAACAACGTGCCGCTGATCGTGGCGCACCCGGCCTACGTGGGCGGCAAGCGCTGCCAGGCCGTGACCACGCACCTCGACCTCGCGCCGACCCTGATCTCGCTCACCAACGCGAGCCCCGAGCAGAAAGCGGCGATCGCCAAGGATCTGCCGGGCAAGGACTTCTCCCCGGTGCTCGCCGCCCCGGAGCAGGCGGCCCTCGACACGGTGCGCGACGGCCAGCTCTTCTGCTTCAACATGTTCGCCTCCCTAGACGGCGACTTCCTGCTGAAGGCGCGCGATCTGTTGAAACAGGGCGGGCCAGAGAAGATCAAGGAAGCAGGTCTGCACCCGGACATGATGAAACGCGGTGCCCTCCGCAGCGTGTTCGATGGCCGCTACCAGTTCACGCGCTACTTTTCCCCCAAGCAGCACAACCGGCCCACCTCGATTGAGGAGTTGTTTGAACTGAACGATGTCGAGCTGTTCGACCACCAGAACGACCCGAACGAAGTCGAAAACCTGGCGCTGGATCGAGAGAAAAACGCCGACCTGATCATGGCCATGAATGCCAAGCTGAACCGGCTGATCGACGAGGAGGTGGGCGAGGACGTGGGACAGATGCTGCCCGGCGGCGTGGATGGTGGCTGGGTGGCGACGCCCGCCGTGCACGATCTGTGACCTTGTGAGAATCCGGCGGGCACCTGCAACGTCGGCACCATAAAGCAACATGAGATGGCGGGCTTCTGCATTTTCAACGACATCTCCGCCCGCGACGTGCAGGCCCTAGAGTTTGTCGGCGGCTTCTGCCTCACCAAAGACATGGCCCAGGGCAATCAACTGGGGCCGTACCTGTCACGTCGGTTTGCTGAACCCGCAGGCAAACTGCTGCCCAGCCGCTGGCCCGTCCGCGCACCCTTGCAGATTGCGCTTGAACTAGCGTTTCCCCAATCCTAAAACAACTTGACGTCTGCCTGAGGTACTGAAAGATTTATATCCACATTGAATAGATCACTAAAAGTAAATAGGAATCCGAAGTTAACGATAATAGGCCTGTTGTAACTGTCTTGATTTAAACGCCCTTGCAGTTCGTCGACCTTGGCTTCCAGGCTATTGAGACGCTCCAGTAATTGGTCAACTGAACTCACTACTGCCGCTTCTGCCTCGGCGTCGATAGCCCCAATTTCGTCTTCACTTGATTGCATAGAAGGATTTGAATGACTCATGATAAACCTCTGTGACCTCTGTTTGATCTACAGTAACTGACTTCCATGTCAATACTTAAAAGTGATGACTATGCCGCCGTAGGTCTTGCCTATCAAGGCTTTCGCTACGGGTTGGAATGCCGTACGGCCCACCAACGGAGCCGATTTTTCCCTGCTGGCACAGGTGCAACTACTGTTCCCTCGTTAGAACAAGGCCACCCCTCACCCCCTACTCCCCATGCTCCACCATTCCCTCTCCCGCCTGCTCGCCCTAGGGGCGATCACCCTCACCCCCCTACCAGTTCTTGCCGCCGAAACGGTCTCTTTCGACTTTCGGCTGCTGGGGCGATCGGTGCCCACCGCATCGCTGGTTCACTTTGCTGAAACCGGGGAGGCCGACGCCGCCTTGGCCCCCTACCTGCGACGACTCACCTCCGACCAAAAGGATGGGGTAAGAAAGGCGTTGACAGCATCGCGACCGGTAAATTTACAGCATCTTTCCCAGTGGTTCTACAGTTCCATGGGCGAAGATGTGCTCTTGTTTGCGGGCGATCTGATCCAAACCGAGGGCCGGTTAAATGGCCAAAAGGCGCTGCGAGCGGCCCTGATTGCCGCCGCTGCCGAAGATGGCGAGATTTCGCTGCTCAGTGTGATTGAGCACTTCCCTACCCGCGATCTGCGGTTTGACCTCAACCAAGTTCTGACCGTTGTCCGCCAGTTGGAGGCCGAACGCAGCGAGACCCTGACTATAGTAGAAGCGATTGCCCAGCAATCTGGGGCCGATGCGGCTCAGTCGCCCATCGATCTGGCGGCGCTGCCAGACCTGACCCAACCCGGCCCCTACGCCACTCGCCACCTTTCTTTAACCCTGCAAGACCCCAGCCGCAACAACCGCACTTACCCCGTGGAGCTGTTTTTGCCAGAAAACCTGGCGGCGGTGCCGGGGCAGATTCCCATTGTGGTGTTCTCCCACGGGCTGGGCGATTCGCGCACTAACTTTTTAGATGTCGAGCGCCTTGCCACCTACGGGTTTGCCGTGGCCCTGCCCGAGCACATCGGCAGCAACATCACCCAAAAAGAAGCGCTGCTGAGTGGGCTAGACCACGAATTCTTTAAGCCCCGCGAGTTTTTAGATCGGCCCCTAGATATCAGCTTTTTGCTGGATGAACTGGAGCGCACCAACGCTAGCCAGTACCAGGGCAAGCTAGATGTGCAGCAGGTCGTTGCCATTGGCCATTCCTTTGGAGGCTATACTGCCCTAGCCCTGGCGGGGGCCACGATTGATTTTGATGCCCTGGCCCAGGGCTGTACCCCCGAGGCCAATATTTTGCTCAATGCCGCCCAGTTGCTAGAATGCCGCGCCCTAGAGCTTCGGGACGACCCTGTCGTAGTTCAGCAGCTCGGTGTTGAGGGCGTGGGCGACGATCGCATCAAAGCGATCATGGCCTTTGCCCCGGTCTCCCACCTGTTTGGGGAGTCCGGCATTCGCCGCATCCAAATTCCCACTGTGATCTTTGGCGGGGCCTTTGACATGGTTACCCGCGTGGTGCCCCAGCAGGTCGAGGCCTTTAGCTGGCTGACCACCGAGGAAAAATATCTCTACCTGTTCGACAACACCTCCCACACCGCTGGGCTGACCCGCCTGGTAGATTCGGTCTTCCACATCAATCGTGATTTTGAGCAGGGTGTTGAAGAGGCGTTAGCCCTCAACCGCAGCACCAGCAAGGCTCTAGCGATCGCCGTTGCCCAAGTCTATCTAAAGGGAGATCTCCGCTATGAGCCCTTTCTGCGATCGGCCTACGTAGAAACGGTGAGCGAAGCGCCCTTACGGCAGCACCTGATCCGAGAGCTGCCCAATGACTGGCTGCCGCCCGCTCCTTAGGATGCCCTACCCATGTTAAGTCGCTGTTTTCAGGGCGTTAGGCTCAAGTACGCCATGCTCAGCCTGCTGGTCTGGGGAATCCTAGGGCTAACCCTTGGGGCCGGGGCCGGATGGACACAACCCTCGTCCCTGGGGTGGACCTCCGTTGGCATTGAGGGCGATCTGGCCTATGCCCCAGTGCGGCTCGATGGCTACGACCTCTTCTCCATTGCTGCTACGCTGTCCCAAACCGATAGCGCTCGCAGTGGCATCGGAGCGCTCCAAATTCGCCGCAGTCGGGTCGAAAATCGCCTGAAATCGCAATTGCAGGTTTTATTAGAACAGCCGATTACCCCCGACTCGCTTCAGGTCACCACCACCACGCTCAACCAGCAGATGGCGGTGCAGGCCGTAGTCGAGGGCCAACCCGGTCGGCCCATAGTCACCGTTACCTCTCTAGATGCCGAAATCTATGGTTTAACCGAGGCAGAACTGGCAACGGAGTTTGCCCAGCGCATTCAAATTGGGCTAGAGCGGGGTATGGCTGAACGGCAGCCAGAGGCGCAATGGGCACAGGCCAAACGAGCGCTGGGGGGAGGAGTGATAGCCGCCCTGCTGATTGGCCTGCTGTATTGGGGAGAGCGGCGATGGGTGCGATCGCGCCAAAACCTACAGCGGCAATACCTCAGCCAGCAGCAAGCCCTGAGCCAACAGCAGGCCGCCCTCAACCCCGACGATCCGCCACCCGATTCCATCGCCGAGCAGCAGCAGCAGCTCCATCAGCTCAAGCGCCGCATCGAGCATATCACCTGGCGCAAACGCCTGCTGCAATTGGCCATAGTAGGGACGGGCTTGGTAGGCCTGGCCCGGGCGCTGCAACGCTTTCCCCAAACCCGGCCCCTGGGGGTGCTGCTGGTCAAACAACCGCTGGGGTTGCTGCTGCTGGGCCTAATCATTACCTTTGCGATTCTGTGCAGTCGGCTGCTTATCGACCGGGCCTTAACTCGCTGGGTCGGCACCGAGCTTACCGTCTCCACCACCGCTCAACTCACCCGTCGCCGCCAGAGGGCCGTCACCCAGGCCAAAATCTGGAAAGACCTGGTGACGGCCCTCTGGATAATCGGTGGTGCCATCCTCGCTATCAATCTGATCACACTGTCGTCGGGATTCACCCTCGGTCTTCAGATCGGTGTATTGGGGGTAGTGGTTTCCCTGGCTTTTCAGTCCACCATTAAGGATGCCTTGGCCGGTACCCTCCTGCTGGCCCGCGATGCCTACACCATCGGCGATGTGGTCACGGTTCAAGAAGCCAGCGGCGTAGTAGAAACCATGGGTCTGTGCCTCACCCAAATTCGCAACTCCGCCGGGCAGTTGATCACCCTTCGCAACGGCGACATCACCACCATCGCCAATGCCTCCCGCGACTGGGCGCGGATGGATTTCACTCTGTGGGTGGATCACGACACCGACATTAAACAGGCCCTGGTCATCCTGGGCGAGGTCTTTTACACTCTGCAAGCCTCCCCCGACTGGACGGCTAAGCTCATCGGCCAGCCCGATATTCTCGGCGTTGACCGCATCGACCCCCAGGGCATTTTGCTCAAAATTCGCGCCCAAACCGCCCCCGGCCAGCAATTTAGCGTCACCCGCGAGTACTGTTTGCGGCTCAACCAAGCCCTCAAGGCCAAGGGCATTCAACCCGCCATTCCTCAACGAGAACTGCGCTATCGCTCGTCTAACCGTCCCTCGTCTAACCCCTAACCATGACCACTCTGCCAAAAGCTGCGCCCCCATCTTTTCATCTGCTGGCCAAACCCACCGGAGCCATGGGCAATTTGGATTGCGAGTACGGCTTCTTCTTGTCCAAAGAGCAGCTTTATCCCGGCAGCAAATTTCGCATGACCGATGACCTTCAAGAGACCTATATCCAGGTAGGGCCATGGCGGCCAGAACTTTGTATGCTTAGGCGTAGACTTGACCCCTAACCACCATGCCTGCCAAATCTGCTAAATCC
>CAZWNR010000225.1:0-6751 GCA_964635665.1 uncultured bacterium
CATGGGCCTACCTCTACCCGACCATCGCCCCAACAATAGCGCAGGGGAGCTATCTTGCCTAGCCGTGCGTTCTTTGCACCCCGATGAAGTTTAGCGAACCCACCGGTGTTGGGAAACCATGCCATGGCGATGAATCAACTCTATGGCGATTCATTTGCCCAGGTTTTCCCAGGTTTGGGATGGGCGGTTCCGCGCCTCTGCCGCCGGAGTCGCCTACGACCCTTGAACCCCAGACCCACCATGAGTTTGAGCCCCTGACGCAGGTGGGGTAGGTAGCCTAACCACCGTTGCAAGAGGACGTACTGTTGGCGCAGACGCAACAGCTGCTGACGCGATACCTCTAGGTCGCTGGTGAGCGCTAGGCTGGCCTGTAGGTCTCTCTCCCAGGTGGTGAGCGATTCCGCAAGGGTGGCACAGACTTGCCGCAAACGCCACAGGTACCAAGCCAAAACCAGCCCCCCCAGGGCCAGCCCTAAGTTCACCACCACGACCACCACGACAAGACGGTTCACAACGGCGTTCTGACCTTAAGATGAATGGCTAGATCATAGCGGCGCACAGCGGTTTTGGCATCGCCAAGGGATACGGTTATGGTGCAAACAACGGTGAAGACCCTAGAGGTGGATCCTATTCGGGGCATTGATCAGCCTTCGGGGCGGCCCCACCTGCCCTATAAAACGCTGACGGCGGCGCTGGTGGCGGCCCAGGGAAACGCTGTGATTAAGCTGGCTACGGGAACCTACAGTGCCGAATCTGGGGAACGCTTTCCGATCCTGATTGGGGATCGGGTGGTGGTGGTGGGGCAGGAAACCACCCAAGGGGACGGCATTGTGATTGCTGGGGGCGGCGCAGTGCCGGGAGAGATCTCGATTTTGGCGGCCCTGGTGCTGGAGGATCAGGCCCAGGTGCGGGGAGTCACCATCCAAAATCCCCAGGGGGTGGGGGTGTTGGTGCGGAGTGGGGTGCCCCTGGTGCGGGCCTGCCGACTGAACCAGTGCGGGCAGGCGGGGGTACAGGTGATGGGCATGGCCAGCCCGCTCATTTTGCAGGTGCGTAGCGACCAGATAGCCGGAGTGGGCTTGCTGCTGCTAGAGCAAGCGAAGGGGGAAATTCGCGACTGTACCCTGCAAGGCTGCAATGTGGGCATCCATATTGTGGGGGCCGCCGCGCCCCTGTTGACCGATAACCAGTGCCTCAACAACCAAACGGGGATGCGGGTGGCTGGAACCGCTAGCCCCGTGCTGCGACAAAATCGCCTGGCGCAAAATCAGCAGTGGGGGCTGTTGGTGCAGGAGCGAGGCCAGCCCGACCTAGGGCATCCCGCCGATGGGGCCAGCAATGTTCTTCGGTATAACCGCCAGGGCGATCTTCGCAACGACACAGGACAGACCCTAGTGGCGGTGGGCAACGATCTCCTACCCCAGTCCCTGGTTGGCCCGGTTGCGTTGGTTCCTAGCCATCTGCCAGATCCTACAGCGGTGCCGCCGTTGCTGCTGGATCAAGCGGAGTCTGGGACTGCCACCGCGCCCCCACCGCCTCTAGAGCCTCCGGCCCCGCCTCCGGTGGTCAGCCGATTTACCGATCTCCAGGGCCATTGGGCCACGGCTTACATTGAGGCCCTAGCGGATAGAAATTTGGCTAAGGGCTTTGCCGACGGCACCTATCGCCCCAACGACACTATTACCCGTGCGCAGTTTGCCGCCCTGGTGGCCAGTTGCTATGGCAGCCGTCCGCTGATCCGCAGCAGCAGTACCTTTTTGGATGTGCCCAGCAGCTTTTGGGCCTATCGTGCTATTGATGTGGCCCAGCGCCGGGGCTTTGTCACGGGTTACCCCGATGGTACCTATCGCCCCAGCCAGCCCATGACCCGCGTGCAGGCCATGGTGGCGGTGGCCAATGGTTTGGGTTTACCCGATGCCCCCGCCAGTACCCTAGGCCGCTATGCCGACCGAGCCCAAATCCCCAGCTACGCCATGACGCCCCTCAGTGCCGCCACCCAGGCCGGGCTGATTATCAACTATCCCGACGCCGACCAACTTCGCCCCCAGGAACCCATGACTCGCGCCGAAGTCTCGGTGCTGATTTATCAAGGCTTAGTCGCCCTGGGCCAAGCCCCGCGCCTGACCGGGGCCGACCCCAGCCCACCACCGCCGACCCTAGTGCAGGGAGCCTTTGCCGATGTCCAGGGCCACTGGGCCCAGGATTTTATCCAGGGTTTGCTCAATCTCGGTCTGCTACAAGGCCAAAGCGATGGTCAGTTTTACCCCGACCAAGCCATGACCCGTGCCCAGTTCGCTGCCTTAGTCGCCGCTGCCTTTAGCCCGCCGCCCCGCCTCAATGCCCTATCGTTTTCCGACGTGCCCGCGAACCACTGGGCGGCCAGCGCCATTCAGATGGCCTGCCGGGGGGGATTCCTATCGGGATTTCCCGATGGCACCTTTGCCCCCAACCATGCGGTGCTGCGGTTGCAGGTGTGGCTAGCTATCGTGAACGGCCTCGCCCTCATCCATGACCACCCCGTCAAACTCCATGTGATAAATCGCTATCAAGATCGAGGGACATTACCGGGCTATGCCCTAGAGGCCGTAGCCCTGGCCACCCAACTGAGCCTGGTGGTCAATCGACCCGATCTGACTCAGCTGGATCCTCACCGGGCCGCTAGTCGGGCGGATATCGCCGCCGCTGTGTATCAAACCCTGGTCTATCAGCGGCGACTGCCCCCCGTCGAAAACCCCTATATCGTTCGCCCGTAGGGGCGAGGATCCTTCGCCGTCTTCGGCCAGGGGTGTCAATCTTGATTTAGGCTTAGCCTCCCTAGGGCCTGTCATCAATCAATCGCTGATGGCCCAGGAATCAACGATTACAGCCCCTAGCCTGCTTCCCATGATCGGGCATGGTAAGGCTTGTCCTATAAGGGTTTTGGCTGGAATTGATGACACACCCTAGGGCTGTTTGGGGAATTTAGACCCTTGGGCGAGGTGTTGGCGCAGTTCCCCCAGCAAGGCTTCCTGTTCGTGGTGCAGGGTATCCAGGCGATCCAAAATCGCATCTAATCGATCCTCTGAGTCAAGGGGATGGCGAGTTTTCCATTGTCGCCGGAGGGGCTGGGTCAAAGCGGTGACCGTCCATCCTCCTAGGGCAACGGGAAACCGCACGATCTGCACCCCCAAGGCCTCGGTTAGGCGGGCCAGGGTGCTGCCAAGGCCCACCAACACAATTAACCCCAGGGCCACCGCCCCAAACAGCCAAAGGGGATGACCTAAGAACCAAGCTAGCAAAGGATGTTCATTCAGCCAGGGCTGAAAGGGATTGGGTAGCGCCACGGATCAATCAACCAGATCAACCAACGCTAGCGGAGCAGCTGTCGCACGGTGCTCATCATATCTTCGGGGCGAAAGGGCTTGGTAATGTAGGCATCGGCCCCTTGTTTCATGCCCCAGTAGCGATCAAATTCTTCACCCTTAGAGGAACAAATAATCACTGGGATAGATTGGGTGGTGGCGCTATTTTTAATCCAGCGGCAGAGCTCGTAGCCATTCATATTGGGCATCACAATGTCGAGCACCACCAAATCGGGCGGGGAGGCTTGAATCATGGCCTGGGCCTCTACCCCATCCTTAGCCTCCAGAACGGTCAATCCAGACTTGAGTAAAAGTCCTGCGATCATCTCCCGGAGAGTTGAACTGTCATCTACAACCAAGACTGTGCTCATAATTTCCCCTGCCTCGATACCGGAGTGGCCTACTCCGTGCTCCGTTGCTACTGCTACTAAGACGGCTGCTGCTACGACGGCTAACCTATAGTGACGTTTATCAGGATACCGGATAACTGGTGTGTGGATTTTGTGGATAGGAATACCCGTCAATAAGGGTACCCACAGACCTGAGGTTATGCTGCATTTTGGGTTAGATACAGGGGGAGGGGGCCGAGATTGATATCCTAGAAATACCTGGGCTGACCTCTGTACCCTATGACTAGGCTGCCCAAATTCCAAGCTCTCCTCGCCATAGTTGCCTTGATGGGTTCCCACTCCCTCGATCTTGACAATCCCCACCTCCGCGATCAGCACCTAGATCTAACGGTGGAGCAGGCCGATCCCCCCCGCCTAGACCGTTGGTTAACGGCCCATGTCCAGGCTCTATCCCGCAATCGTATCCAAAAGCTGATTGATTGGGAGTATGTCACCCTCAATGGCGAACTGTGTACCAATAAAAAGATGGCAGTGCAGGCCGGAGATCGGATCCATCTAATTATTCCTGCCACCCAACCCCTAGCGCTCACCCCGGAGGATATTCCCCTCGATATTCTCTATGAGGATGGCCATTTAATTATCATCAATAAACCCGCCGGACTGGTGGTTCATCCGGCTCCCGGCAATATGAGCGGTACCCTGGTCAATGCTGTTCTGGCCCACTGCGGCGATCAACTCCTGGGTATTGGTGGTGTGCAGCGTCCCGGGATTGTGCATCGGCTGGATAAAGACACCACCGGAGCCATTGTGGTGGCCAAAACCGACCTCGCCCACAGCCACCTCCAAGCCCAGATGAAGGCCAAAACCGCCCGCCGAGAATACCTGGGTGTGGTCTACGGGGCTCCCAAGACAGAAACGGGCACCATTGATGCGCCCCTGGGACGGCACCCCACCGACCGCAAACGCAATGCCGTGGTTTCCCTCGAAAAGGGCGGACGCCATGCCGTCACCCATTGGCAGGTGGAGGAGCGCCTCGGCAACCTCACCCTGTTGCGCTTTCGCCTAGAAACGGGTCGCACCCACCAGATTCGCGTCCACAGTGCCCATGTGGGCCATCCCATTGTGGGCGACCCCACCTACGGCCCAAGGCGCGATGTGGGGGTGAACCTGCCTGGCCAAGCCCTCCACGCCGAACGGTTGGCACTGATCCATCCCGCCACCGGAGAAACCATCGTCGCCCACGCCCCCTTGCCCCCCCATTTTGAGACCCTGCTAGCGGTGCTCCGTCGCCGGGGGTAGAGGGAGTACCGCCCTCCGGTAGATGGATCACCGCCGATGAGCCTTCCAGCAAGCGAGACGGCTAGCCCTGGGTGGTGAGGTGCTGCACCAACGCCCGCAAGCCTAGGCGATAGCTCTCGGCCCCAAAGCCGCAAATCTGGCCAACGGCCACGGGGGCAATGTAGGAATGGTGACGGAATTCCTCCCGCCGATGGATGTTGCTGAGGTGCACCTCCACCGTGGGCAGACCCACCGCCGCGATGGCATCCCGCAGGGCGATGCTAGTGTGGGTGTAGGCTCCGGGGTTAATCAAAATGCCGTCTTTCTGGCCGAAGGTGGCGTGAATGCAATCCACCAAGGCCCCCTCACTGTTGGATTGAAACGCCTCTACCGCTACCCCTAAAACCTCAGCGTCAACCGCTAACATGGCATTGATCGTTGCCAGGGTTTGGGTGCCGTAAATGCCGGGTTCTCGCAAACCCAACATATTTAGGTTGGGGCCATGGATGACCTGAATCCGTCGCAACCTCTGCACCTCCACCTTCTCAAACTAGGACAGTAATGTTCTACCAACTCAATGGGGATTAATGCGTTTTTGCCCCCGCCGACTGCCGAACAAATGGGCATAGACGTAGGTAAGCTCACCCCCCAAAAAGAAAATCTGGCTGGTGAGGTAAATCCACAGCATGAGCACCATAAAGCTGCTCACCACACCGTAGGATTGAAACCGACTACCTAAACTCACCACACTATTGGTAATGAGTTGCTGCAACATCAACCATAAAATGGCCGTAAACAGAGCCCCTAGCCAAACATCCCCCCAGGCAATACGGGTGCGCGGCAAAACTTTGTAGAGCACCCCTACCACCAAAATCAAAATAATGAAGGATACGCCCAACTGAAGGGAGGGCAAGAGCTCTACCCAGTTAATGGTTTCTATGGGAAGCAGGGTATTAAAGCGCTCTAGCAGACGCAACAGGGTATCAATGGCAATGTTGGTTAGTAACGAAACAAAGACCAATCCAGCGGATCCAATAACCAATAAAAAGGCCAAGAAACGTCGCCACAAAAAGGTGAGCGCCACCCCCGGCACCCACTTCACCGAGCGATGGTGCTGATCCACCCGCCAGATTTTATCGAAGGATCGGCTGAGGGCTCCAAAAAAACCGCTGGCGGTGAATAAAAGCACCCCAAAGCCGATCAAACTAGCCCGGGTGCTGCCCGTATGGAATTGCAGGAGTGTGGTTTGCACCATGGGAAAGGCGTCGGGGGGCAGGGCTTCCTGGGCAAAATTGAGTACCGTATTAAACGCCGCTGTGCTGGGGCCAATCAAAAAGCCCACCACACTCAGCACCACCAAAATCATGGGGAAGAGTGAAAAAACGCCGTAATACGACAGGGCAGCCCCCATCTCTAGGCAGTCATCCTGCTGCCATTTCAGAAAGGTGCGGCCAATGAGTTTGACCCAGGGCGACTGCCCGACTCGATACTTTACAAAATCGAGCATGGTGCTGTGATGGATCCAGTGCTGGGCCATGGCCCAAGCTCGCCGCCAATGCCCCAAGTATGTCAGTTGCCTCTTCATTCTACCGACTCGGTGATTTCGCTGGAGGTGCTCTGTCGGTAACTACATTGGCACAAAAGACTAGGAATGGCGCACTAACCTAGGAATTGTTGATCTTTGTCGCCCTCTCGGTGTAGCGCCTCCCAGCCATTCCATGCCTAGAGGCCATGCCCTTTACTCCGATGAAGCGCCAGCGGCGGAGATCTGAGGGAGAGGGC
>CAZWNR010000226.1:0-6746 GCA_964635665.1 uncultured bacterium
TGGCGGTAAGCTGACGAATAATAATTGGCTCGGAGGATGACATCGAATACCTATTCATTGGCGCGACGTAGAAAGGTACTGGGTAATAACGTTCTCAATTACCCGCCGAAGATAACCTTGAACACCCAACAGATAGGCTTTCAGCGGTCGGGGTGCATTGGGGTTGTTATGTCGCCGCTATCAACAATCAAAGTTCTGACTTTATACTACAATATACTACGAACAGAACTCAAGCAAACCATTAAATTTGGTCAACCTCTCCCAACCTACACCATGTCAACATTTAGGCCTGAACCGTTGTTTGATGTAGCAGACTTTGACAAATACCAATGGACAGAAATACCAAAGCGAGTAAGCTTACAAGAATGTCGAAGCTACAGCAAGGAATTCCGACTAGAAGCTGCAATACATCAATCATCTGGCGATACTTTAGCTCAGAAAATCTTTGAATTTCTGAGCCGTATTACTTCGATTGTAATGTCTCCCCTAGAACCACAAAATGCTTCCTATATAGAGAAAATAATAGATGAATCATTGTCAGAAAAGGAGGTTCTTATATTAAGAGAGTTGGTTAGCAAAACTGATGATCCAGAAATGAAAGCGAGAATAGCTGACATTCTTTGGATTTGCAAAAAGCAAGATCCGGAGCGGTCTAGACCAATACATATGGCAAGAGAAGCTGTAAAGACTTATCTTCAATCAGCAAAAACTCTTGAGAATGTGGAGAATTGGATAAGCTGCTATGCAAGACTGAAACGAGCAGCACAGTTAGCATCTTTAATTGATGGCAAGAAAAACATAAAAATGCGCCTTGAGATTATTGAACATATCAACAATCTTATAGACCGCTACACAATGGTAGAAAGTGAATTTCTAACTGGTAGTGCAATGAAAGTACTTCAGGAGGATTTAAGAAAAAGCCTCAATGTTATTCAGACCTATCTCCCTGGTCATGCAAAGAAGTATGCAGCAATTGCCGCACAGAAAGTGATTTTCGCGGAAAATTTTCAAGATCATCATAAAGCTTTTTATCAAAAAAAAGCATACAGACAGATAGAATGTGAGTGGTACAAAATATCTAATGATAAGGAATCTGAACTCAACGCAAGACTGCAGCTCGGGGAAGTAGAGGTTTGGTACGCTCAACAAGCAGTGGTTAATAATGAACCTAATTCTTATGCTGTGGCTGCTGGACGAACTAAAAGAGCAATCGCAGTCTTTAAGAAAATCGAAGATACATTTGGAAGAAGACAAAATACTTCTGAACGTATGCAAGAGTTGCACAAAGAGATTCTTGCTTATCAGAAACAGTCAATGTCTCAAATGGCTAGTGTTCCATTTGCTGAACCAGATGATTTTTGTGATCCAGAAATGCAAGAAACTGCAAGAACATTAGTTAAAGGACAGTCCCTTCGTGAGGCTTTGTACTTTTTAGCCTTTGGCTATAGGCTGATTCATACTGTTGAAGATCTTGAAGTGAAAGCAAAAGAAGAAATGCAATCCTACAATTTCTTGCATTTAATTCCAACAGCTTCTATTGATAGCGAGGGAAAAACAAAAGCTGTTAGTGGAAATGGCGAAAATGATTTAAAGAGCACAATGCTCCAAATTGCAAAATTCTATCAAGGTTGGTATGGGCTAAATTTCATTGTTCCTGCTTGCGATCAAATTTGCTCCGAACATACTGTAACCTTAGAAGATTTATCCTTTGTCTTCCATGAAAACTCATTTATTCCGAAAGGGCGTGAACCTCTCTATGCTCAGGGTTTAATAGCTGGATTAAAAGGAGATCCTGTTATTGCAGCACACTTACTGATTCCACAGGTAGAGAATTCTTTACGTCATATCTTGAAGCAGAATTGCTCCATAGCATCTAAAAGAGAGACTATCCAAGATGACTTTCTTTTACATGAAGTATTAAGCTCACCTGATTTAATGTCCATCTTGAAGGAGGACATAATTTTCACTCTGAAGGGTTTGTTGGTTGAACGTATGGGATCTAATCTAAGAAATGAGATTTGCCACGGACTACTTGACTACCAATGCTTCTTCACATCTGAGTTGCCATATTTTTGGTGGCTAACACTACATCTGTGCCTCGTACCAACCTACAGACAATGGGCTGATGAAAAGAGGGAGGAAAGCTAGGCTAGCATTTGCTGAGGCGACCGCTATAGCTTACCTTAAAGCAAATTTAGCAACATCTAGATGTGAATGCTGAAAAATCAGCTCTCGGGTACAGTCACCAACGAAAACTTACGGCATAACAGTTTACTATACTGACGCTTTCCGTATAATTGCCCCTATAGAGCAATTATACCGATAGTTCCTGTTTAATTCACCGTGAGCCGTTCGTGATGCCGACAGTGGGTAGGATGGGTTGGTGATAGTATCCTCTATCAACCCCATAGATTGCTTTTTGCTAAAGGGTTTTTTCCGTATAGAGTGCGTTTCACTTATCCATCCTACGGGGACTGCGGAGTGAGAAGATGGAACCCGTCAAAATGAGCCCGTCAAAGTCACTTGAGTTGGCCTGGTTAATGGTTTAAGACACTTCCTGGAGTTCCTGGGTGGCTTGGGCGGCGAGGGCTTTTTCCTTATCCAAACGCCGCTTGCGGGCATAGAGTTGAATGGTTGCGGCCATGAAGACGACCAGCCCTGCGATGAGCCAGGTGGTGGCTCCGGTGGGGAAGTTATTTTTGAAGATCACCAGCATCACAATCACCACCAGCAGCAGGGTTGGAGCTTCGTTTAAAGCCCGCAGCTTTTGGCCAGACCATTGGCACTCCCCTCGGTGCAGTTGGCGCATCAGCCGTCCGCAATAGAAATGGTAGGCCAGCAATAGCCCAACCAGGCCCAGCTTGATGTGCATCCAGCCGTCTTTGAGGTATTCCGGCATTTGCACCAGCAGTCCAACGGCCATAGCCACCGTCACCACCATGCCGGGGGTGGTGATGATGTTGTAGAGCCGCCGTTCCATCAGTTCGTATTGGCCCTTGAGGATGCTTTGGGCGGGTTCCGGCTCGGCTTCGGCTTCAACGTGGTAGATGAACAGGCGCACCAGGTAAAACAACCCCGCAAACCAGACGACGACGCCAATAATGTGAAAGGCTTTGAACCAGTAATACGCCATAGGACTTGTGCTGCAACGATAGGGAGGATGGAGATGGGTGTCTTTCTTTGGGGGAAGGACGTTGGGGGAAGGGCTACAGAACGGCG
Organism: uncultured bacterium; assembly: GCA_964635665.1. Taxonomy (GTDB): domain Bacteria; phylum Cyanobacteriota; class Cyanobacteriia; order Phormidesmidales; family Phormidesmidaceae; genus Nodosilinea. The sequence goes on from CAZWNR010000226.1 coordinate 3,220, forward strand.
ATACGCCCCAATATCCAGGACGATCTGAACCGGGGGAATATTGCGAACCGTTAAGCCCATTTTTCATTTTTATGCAGTGGTTTACCTTTGAGAAGGTAACTGCGACGGTTCTTAATGTTTGCCGACCCCGACTACCCCCATGTGGTGATGGCCTTTGCCTATCGTGGTTTTTGGTTAGAGATCGACCAAAGCGAAGATCAAGGTCTGCAACTGTTTTCCGTATGGGCCACCTACGACCGGGGGTGTGCGGTGGCCGTCCCCGGCGTCTATAGCCGCCGCGAAGCCATCTACAAAGCCAAACGCTGGGTCGATCAACGCCTCAAAGGCTAGGCTGCGCAACTCCTAATAATCCCCCGTACTGGGGCGCACCGCCGTGCGCCCCAGCCTAACAGCCCTCCGTACGGGCGCACAGCGGTGTGCCCCAACCCTTCAATCTCGCCTATCTCAACGCGCTAGCATACAGGCAGTCCATCGCGTTGATCCCTGCCCATGCCGACCTGCCCCCGCTGTCAGGCCATCCTTGAAGCCACGGCCCTTCAATGTCCTCGGTGCCAGATTATCCTCAAAGCCCACGGGCACCCCGGCATTCCCCTCCATCGGGCCGAGATGGGTGATACGCTTTGCCCCACCTGCCGCTACCATGCCGACGATAGCTGCAATTTTCCCCAGCGACCCCAGGCCTCATCCTGCACCCTCTACCGCCCCTTGCAGGATGAGGCCGTGGATGACCTAACCCCCACGCGGCGGGAGACCCTAGGCCGCTGGCTACGCCGCCATCAAGGATTGGGGGCCATTCTGGCGCTGGTTTTGGTTAGCCTGATTTTGGTCTTGCTGCAACGGTAGACCCTATTGTTACGGCAGCTATTCAGCCTATTACAGTTCCGCCATAGTCCTCTCGTTTGGGGCTAGGGTTAGCTAGCCTTGGGACAAAATACTGTGCAAGGGTCGCCGTTATGACCAATTCCGCTGCTGAGGGTTCCAATCGGGTCTATGCCAAACCCACCGAGGGCCACCAGTCCCTAGGGCGGGGGGTGCGGGGGGTGTTATTTTGGGGGCCGACGATCGTGCTGTTGGCCCTGTTGTTGGCTATCCTGCCGCCGCGAGGACGCGGGATAGGTTTAGCGGGGGGTGGCGTGGTGGCTGTTCTGTGGGCCGTTTTGGTAGGCGGGGTACGAGTGGCGGCAGAGTGGGAGCGAGGCGTGATTTTGCAACTGGGCAAACTCCAGGATGTGCGGGGGCCTGGGGTTTTCTACGTGGTGCCTGTGCTAGAGGCGGTGCAGTTCATCGACACGCGCACCCTGGTGATTAACATTCCTCGCCAAAAGGTAATCACCCGTGACAACGTGCCCGCCGAAATTGATAGCGCCCTCTTTTTTAAGGTCAACGATGCCCGAAAGGCAGTGGCCTCCATCCAAGATTTTCGCTTTGCGGTGTCGCAGTATGCCCAGGCGGCCCTGCGCGATGTGGTGGGGGGGCTGCCCTTAGACGATTTGCTGTCTGAGCGGGAGCGAATTCAGCAGCAGATTAAGGCGATTGTGGAAGCCCAGGCGCGGGAGTGGGGAATGCACATCGACGCCATTCGCCTACAAGATATTGAACTGCCCGAAGACCTGAAGCGGATGATGTCTCGCCAAGCCTCCGCCGAACGGGAAAAACGGGCCACCATCACCAAGGCCGAGGGGGATCGCTTGGCCGCCCGCAGCCTCGCCCAGGCCGCCGCCATCATGGCTCGCAACCCCATTGCCCTAGAACTGCGAACCCTGCAAAGTATCGATGGCCTGGGGGCCAGCCCCTCCAACACGGTGCTGCTGTTCCCGGTGCAGATTGCCCAGGCCCTTTCCGCCCTGCAAGCTCAGCATCTAGAGTCCCCCGAACCTGGGGGAACCAAGCATTCCCCCGCCAGCGACTCCCCTTCACCTGATCCCCTGAAGTGACGCAATCACTCGTGGTCGCCGTAGGCCTCCATGCCCACACAGGAGCACACCAGGTTGCGATCTCCGTAGGCCTGGTCAATCCGGTTCACGGCGGGCCAGAACTTGGCGCTACGGCAGAACTCCGTGGGAAAAACCGCCTGGGCGCGACTGTAGGGACGATCCCAGTCGGAGACCAAATCCGCCGCCGTGTGGGGGGCGTTTTTCAGCAGGTTGTTTTCTGGATCAGCCTTCCCGGTTTCGATGGCGCGGATTTCCTCACGGATGGCGATCATGGCGTCACAGAAGCGGTCGAGTTCGGCTTTGGATTCACTTTCCGTGGGCTCCACCATCAGCGTTCCCGCCACGGGCCAAGACATGGTGGGGGGATGGAAGCCGTAGTCAATCAGGCGCTTGGCGACATCTTCTACGCCAATATCAGCGGACTTTTTGAAGGGGCGCACATCCAGAATGCACTCGTGGGCGACGCGGCCATTTTGCCCCGTATAGAGAATGTCGTAGTGGCCCTCTAGGCGCTTGGCGATGTAGTTGGCGTTGAGGATCGCGGTCTGCGTCGCCCGTTTCAGGCCTAGTGGCCCCATCATGGCAATGTACATCCAGGAAATCGGCAGAATGCTGGCGCTGCCCCAGGGCGCGGAAGTCACCGCTCCAATCCCCTGATCACCGCCGACCCCAGATACCAGGCTATGACTGGGCAGGTAGGGCACCAGGTGCGCCTTCACCCCAATCGGGCCAACCCCTGGGCCACCGCCCCCGTGGGGAATGCAGAAGGTTTTGTGCAGGTTGAGGTGGCAGACATCCGCGCCAAAGTCCGCCGGACGGCAGAGGCCCACCTGGGCGTTCATGTTGGCCCCATCCATGTAGACTTGGCCGCCGTGGGTGTGGATAATCTCGCAAATGCGGGCAATTTCCGCCTCAAATACGCCGTGGGTGGAGGGGTACGTCACCATCAGCGCCGCTAGGTTGTCGCTGTGCTGAATGGCTTTGGCCTCCAGGTCGGCCACATCAATGTTGCCCTCTTCATCGCAGGCCACGGGGACGACCTTCATCCCCGCCATCACCGCACTGGCCGGGTTGGTGCCGTGGGCCGACTGGGGAATCAGGCAAACATTCCGGTGGGTGTCGCCCCGCTGCTGGTGGTACTCGCGAATCACCAATAGCCCGGTGTATTCGCCCTGTGCCCCGGCGTTGGGTTGCAGAGACACGCCATCAAACCCGGTGATCTCCGACAGCCAGGTTTCCAAATCCGTGAACAATTGCCGATAGCCCTGGGCCTGTTCCACCGGGGCAAAGGGATGGATTTGGCCAAACTCCGGCCAAGTGACGGGGATCATCTCCGCCGTGGCGTTCAGCTTCATGGTGCAAGACCCCAAGGGAATCATCGCCGTCGCCAGGGACAAATCCTTCGCTTGCAGACGATGCAGGTAGCGCAGCATCTCGGTTTCGCTGTGGTAGCGGTTAAAGGTGGGGTGGGTGAGGAAGGGGCTGGTGCGGGAGTGGGGCGATTGGGGTTGGGGCGCACTGCGGTGCGCCCGTACGGGGTCTTGGAGCTGGGATTGGGCCGCACCGCTGTGCGCACGTACGGAATCGGAGGCT
>CAZWNR010000227.1:0-6734 GCA_964635665.1 uncultured bacterium
CCGTGGCCCCATCGTTTAACGTAAGCTGTTGCACCGCCGCCATCACCTGATGGTCAAACGGTCTATTGTCTAGCGCAATCAGAACGACATCAAACACAGGCGACCCTGACTTATTGGCAACGATTCCGCAGGTATTGTACGCCAACTCGCACCCCGGCACCCTGGCCATCCGGCAGAATGGCCATTTGGGCTATCTCCGTGGCGGATAGGGGGCCTGCCTGAGTGGGGACGTGGGAGTGCTTCAAACTTAGGATTTCCTGTGCCTAGACAAGTCCTCAATCTGCTACGTAAAAAGCAGGGCAAGTGTGTTGCCCTGCTTACAAGCGCTAGAGTTCCCATAGGTACGACTGAGCGAAAGGGAAGGTCTACTCTTCGTCCTCGTCGTCCTCGTCGGAGGGGTAGACAAAGCTGGTGGAACGACCGGTCAACACCGACTTACCCAAAGACATGGCCTTTTGGGCCTGAAGGGTTGCGGTACGTCTCCAGGTAGCCCGACGTTGGTCGCGCTTTTGTTTGGAGGTTTTCTTCTTGGGAACCGCCATGGCTGCAATACGCTAAACTTGACAACCTTACAAGCATACGACAAAAGTCAACCGTTGCACAACGGGTAATCGGGAGAGCCTCGTCATGCTAGGGGAGAGCCTGGGATGGCTGGGCTGAGGGGCCGTTGGGTAACCCTAGGGCAGCAGGGCACGTGCTGCTGGATAATACTGCACCCAGGCCAGCACGTCCGGCTGGCGCTGCCAATCGCTGCGGCTCACCGTTACCGTGAGGACGGGCATCGTAATGCCCTGACTTTCGCCGATGATGGTGACAATGGCCTCGGTCATCAGCACGTCGCTGTCGAAGCTGCGCTGCACCCCCGCCCGCGCAATAATTTCCGACCGACGCAGGAAGGTATCAAAGCTTTCGCCCGATTCGCGCACCAAAAATAGGTTGAGGCGAGAGCTGTAGGCCTCGGCGGCGGGGGGATCTATGAGTGGGGCCAGGGTGCCTAGGCCAAGACCGAGGGCTAACGCTAGGCTGATTCCTGTCAACCGCCGTTGCCCCATACCTGAGAGGGAAGCCCAACCGTAAACCATGACGTTACTCCTCTGAAACCTCAATCCCATCGCCTCAGGCCGCCCCTAGTTCCTAGGAGTTGAGCCTTGCCCCATTGTATCCAGCCTGACCCAAAACGCGGCCAGGATGTCGTTGTTCTGGGCGGCGGAAACTAGCTGGTTTTTCCTGCTCCTCTCTGGGAGCAAGGCGCTACTATGGCAGGTACATTCGAGGAGGCCTCTACAGGAATGGCTAGTCACTGGCCGGTGATTGTCGGCATCAACCAATACCAACAGCTTCAGCCTTTGATGTACGCTCAGTTCGATGCCATTGAGCTGAGAGACTTTTGGGTGCAAGAGGCTGGGCTGGCTCCAGAATCCTGTGCCCTGCTGACGGATGTCTCGCCCATGGTGTATCAGGGAGCCGCTTTCCCTAGCCGAGAGGTGATGCTGCAACGCCTAGAGCAGACGGCGGCCAAGGCCGGGGCCGAGGATACCATTGTGTTCTTTTTCAGCGGCTATGGGGTGAGTTGGGAAGGTCAGGATTACCTGTTGCCCATCGATGCTGACCCCAGCCGGATTGTGCAAACGGGAATCTTAATCGCGGATGTGTTCAAAATTCTGACCCAGGGCAAAACCGCCCAGGTGTTGGTGATGTTGGATATGAACCGTCCCCAGTCGGCCATTGCCCCGGCTCGGTTAGGGCAGCCGACCATGGAGATGGCGAAGGATTTGGAGATTCCGCTGCTGCTCTCCTGCCAGCCCCAGGAATTTTCCCAGGAAACCCTGGCGGTGCGCCATGGCCTATTTACGGAGGCCCTTATTGAGGGGCTGCGCTTCCACGGTTGCCTCACCCTGACCCAAATGGCCGACTACTTGGCCAATCGGGTGCCGGAACTCTGCCGCCACCACTGGCGACCGGAGCAGCACCCCGTGGCGGTGATGCCAGCGGCCCAGCGGTTTTTGATGCTGGTACCCCCCAGCGCCGCCGCTAACATCGCTGGAGGCCCCGTTGTCATGCCCCCAGCCCTAGGGGAGGATGCATCCGAGGCCGATGATCTTGGGATCGTAGCTCCGGCTACCCTGCCCCTGACCTCCCCCACGGTGGATCGATGGGCAGAGCCAGCCCCCAGCATGGAGGCCGTAGAAACCCGAGGCTCGGGGGATGCCGGAGCCGTCAGTGCCGCTGCCGCCGCCGCCGCATCAGACTTGGCCATCACAGATGCGCCGAAGACGGGATCGGCCTCGGGATCAGCGCCCCTGGGCTGGCCCCAGTGGGCCTTGCTGGCGGCGGGGGTGTTGCTGTTGGGGGTGCTGCTGCGCAACCAAGCGGTATTTTTGGGCAATCGTGCCGCTGCGCCTACCCTGCCGGAAACCACCGCACCGCTGCCCGAATCCCCGGTTCCCCCCGTGGCTCCGCCTGAACAGCCTCTTTCAGAAGGAGAAGCTTCCCCGCCGCCTGAATCCTCAGGGGAAGTCCCCCCGGAGACCGTCAACCCCCTGTTTCCTAGCACCAACATCGATGGGCCAACGGCCTTGGGGTTGGCCCGCAAAGCCTTGGAAGAACAACAGTTTGGCGAGGCACTCACCTGGCTGAATCAAATTCCTGAAGGGGAACGCCCCCCAGATTTTGATGCCATGGTGGCTCAGGCCGAGGCCGGTCAAGCCAGCGCGGTGGTGACAGGGGAGGTGATCCTCAATGATGCCCGTCGGTTGGTGGAGCCAGTACCCGCTTCGCTGTTTAACGATGCCATCGAACGCGCCCGCCAGGTACCCGTTGGGGATCCGCAGTACGACCAGGCCCAGGCCGACATCGCCCGCTGGAGCCAGGTCATTTTAGACTTGGCCGAGGGCCGTGCCGCCACCGGCAATTTTGATGGAGCCATTGCCGCCGCTGGGTTAGTTCCTGCCGACCAAGCCGACACCTATGCCCAGGCCCAATCTGCCATTCAACGGTGGCAGCAGCGCAAAACCAACCGCCAACTGCTCCAGCAGGCCCAGTCTATGCTCCAGCCTGATCAGGCGACCTCCTTCAAGGAGGCCATTACCATTGCCCAGCAGATTCCTGCCGATTTCCCGGAATATGCTGTGGCCCAGGAACGCATTAGCCAATGGAGTCAGGATATTTTGGTGATTGCCCGCGCCCGCGCTGCCGCTGGGGATTTCGCCGGAGCCATTGCCGCCGCCGAGCGAGTACCGCCCAACACCAGCGCCTACGACCAAGCCCAGCAGGAAATTCAAACCTGGCGCGGCCAGTAAGTTTCCCTGCGATGCTAGGGACGGCGATCCCAGCAACAACGCCCCTATCCAGCCAGCCGATTTCCAGGACTCCGAGATCCTCCCATGCCTACCCCCATCCCCCCTGGCCCCGGTCAAGAGTCCGTTTGGGACTATCCCCGTCCCCCTCGCCTAGAGGACTCGGAGCGTCACATTCGTGTGGTCTTCAATGGCGAGGTGATTGCCGATTCTCGCCGTACCAAACGGGTGCTAGAAACCAGCCATCCCCCGGTCTATTACCTGCCGCCGGAGGATGTGCAGATGGCCTACTTCCAGCCCACCGCCAAGGCCACCTTCTGCGAGTGGAAGGGGATGGCAGCCTACTACACCATCACCTTGGGCGACCGCTGCCTAGAAAATGGGGCCTGGTACTACCCAGAACCCACTCCCCCCTTTCGTGACATCGCCCAGTACATTGCGGTATACCCCGGAAAAATGGACGCCTGCTATGTGGATGACGAACGGGTGCAGGCCCAACCGGGGGATTTCTACGGCGGCTGGATCACTCAAGATATTGTGGGGCCTTTTAAGGGCAGTCTGGGCACCTGGAACTGGTGATTTGTCATAGGCTAGAACCCTAGGTTCTTGCAAGGGCGCGTGACCCTAGGTCTGCCGGAACCTAGGGTTAATTTTCCGGGTTTTATGATCCGAGCGACGATTATCTGAGTAGAAGACCCTGAGGATACCTTCAGCCGATTCGGTTGGTAGGTTAATCCTCAGTTTGGGTACGTTGTAGGCAAACCAATACTGATTTCTAGGCGATTCTTTATGAGAATTTTAGTCACTGGGGGGGCTGGGTTTATCGGCTCTCACCTCATTGATCGGCTGATGGCGGAGGGCCATGAGGTCATTTGCCTTGACAATTTCTATACGGGCCACAAGCGCAATATTTTGAAGTGGCTAGATAATCCCTATTTTGAGTGCATTCGCCACGATGTCACGGAGCCTATTCGCCTGGAGGTAGACCAGATTTACCACCTGGCCTGTCCAGCCTCCCCGGTGCACTACCAGTACAACCCGGTGAAAACCATCAAAACCAACGTGATGGGTACCCTGAACATGCTGGGCCTGGCCAAACGGGTGAAGGCTCGGTTCTTGCTGGCCTCCACCTCCGAAGTCTACGGCGATCCGGAGGTGCATCCCCAAACCGAAGAGTATCGGGGCAACGTCAACACCATCGGCATCCGCAGTTGCTACGACGAAGGCAAGCGGGTGGCGGAAACCCTGTCCTTTGACTACCATCGCCAAAACAACGTGGATATTCGGGTGGCCCGTATTTTCAACACCTACGGCCCTCGGATGCTAGAGAACGATGGGCGGGTGGTCAGCAACTTTGTGGTGCAGGCACTTCAGGGCATTCCCCTCACGGTTTACGGTACGGGCAGCCAGACCCGCAGTTTCTGCTACGTGTCTGACTTGGTAGATGGGCTAATGCGGCTGATGAATGGGGATTACATGGGGCCTGTGAACCTGGGCAACCCCGATGAGTACACCATCCTGCAACTGGCCCAGGCGGTGCAAGCGATGGTCAACCCAGGGGCCGAGTTAATTTATAAGCCCCTGCCCCAGGACGATCCCCAACGCCGCAAGCCCGATATTACCAAGGCCCAAACCTTCCTCAACTGGAGCCCCACGGTGCCCCTCCAGGAGGGCCTTGTCCGCACCGTCGAGGATTTTCGCCAGCGGATGGAGTCCCATGCCCTGGATGGGGTTTCCAACCCCGTGCTCTCGGTTTAGCTCGACTGTTGTTCCATGGAATACCGGAAGGGCTGGGCTAGTTCGGTTGAGTCCCTTCCCCATTCATCAACGACCTGTTGGTTCATTCTTCCCATAGTTTATTCGTAGAGGACTATTAAAGATGCGCGTATGTGTCATCGGTACAGGCTATGTAGGACTGGTTACCGGCGTTTGTTTGGCCCATGTGGGCCATGACGTCATTTGCATTGATGTCAACGAAGAAAAAGTGAAGTTGATGCAGTCTGGGCAGTCTCCCATTTTTGAACCCGGACTCTCGGAACTGATGAAATCCTCCATGGAGGCCGGAAACCTTCAGTTCTCCACTGACCTACAGCAGGGGGTGGAGCACGGCGAGGTTCTGTTTATTGCGGTGGGTACTCCGGCCCTGCCCAACGGTGAAAGCGACACCCGCTACGTAGAGGCGGTGGCGCGGGGCATTGGCACCCACCTCAACGGCGGCTACAAAGTAATCGTCAACAAATCCACGGTGCCCATTGGCTCTGGCGACTGGGTGCGGATGATTGTGCTGGATGGGGTGGCCGAGCGTCAGCCCGTGGCCGTGGCCGCCGGGTCGGGCGAAGCCCTCCACCCCGAAGTGCTTGCCGACTTTGACGTAGTCAGCAACCCCGAGTTTCTGCGGGAAGGATCCGCCATCTACGACACCTTCAACCCCGACCGCATTGTGCTGGGCAGCAACAGCGCTCGGGCCGTAGACCTAATGCAGCAGCTCTATGCCCCCATCGTTTCGGGGCGGTATCGAGATATCCCCGGCGGCGATCCGGTGCCCGTGGTGGTGACCGATCTCAGCTCGGCGGAGATGGTGAAGTACGCTTCTAACTCTTTCCTGGCCACCAAAATCAGCTTCATCAACGAAATCGCCAACATCTGCGACCGGGTGGGGGCCGATGTCACCCAGGTGGCGGCGGGCATTGGCCTCGACTCCCGCATTGGCAAGAAGTTCCTCCAGGCGGGCATCGGCTGGGGTGGGTCTTGTTTCCCCAAGGATGTGTCGGCCCTGATCCACACCGCCGACGACTATGGTTACGAAGCCCAACTGCTGAAGGCCGCTGTGGAGGTGAACAACCGCCAGCGCCAGATCACCCTCGAAAAACTCCAGCAGGTGCTCAAGATTCTCAAGGGTAAAACCGTCGGTTTGCTGGGGCTCACCTTCAAGCCCGACACCGACGACATGCGCGATGCCCCCTCCCTGATCCTGATTGAGCAGCTCAATCGGCTGGGGGCCAAGGTCAAGGCCTACGACCCGATTGTCTCCCAGAGCGGCATCCGCCACGGCCTCACTGGGGTGATTGTGGAAAACGATGCCCCCCACCTGGCCGACGGCTGCGATGCCCTGGTGCTGGTGACCGACTGGGCTCAGTTTAAAGATCTAGACTACGCTGCCCTGGCTCAGCGGATGCACAGCCCCATTCTGATCGATGGCCGTAACTTCCTAGATCGGGAAGCCCTGATGCGGGCGGGCTTCCAGTATATGGGCATTGGTCGCTAGGGGCGGCCTAGGATCAAGGGAAGCTAGCTAGAAAGGCTCAAAGTCCCTCTCCCCGAGGGAGAGGGATTTAGGGTGAGGGCTGCGGGGACTTTGTGATCTACTAACGTCAGTCCACGTTTCTAACCAAACTTCTAACTATGGCAGGGGGCTCAGGCTCCTTGCTTTTTTATCGC
>CAZWNR010000228.1:0-6719 GCA_964635665.1 uncultured bacterium
CCGCATCTAGCCCCCAAAGGCAACGGGGAAAGCCAGCTTTAAGCCTGCCGTCAGTAGCAGGTTGACTAGGGACACTGGGAGTAGGAATTTCCACCCGAAATCCAGCAGTTGGTCGATCCGCACCCGGGGTACCGTCCAGCGCAGCAGAATAGCCAAAAAGACCAGAGCGTAGGCCTTAAACAGAGTCATCATGATGCCAATGGAGGCGGCAATCACCTGAAACCAGGGGGTGGTTTCGCTGACGCCAATCACATCGGCAATCCAGGTGACGGAGACGGGGAACTCCCAGCCACCCAAATACAGAATGGAGACGATCAGGGCTGACAACACCAGGTTGACGTAGGAGCCGACGTAGAACAGGCCAAACTTCATACCGGTGTACTCCGTTTGGTAGCCTGCCACCAGCTCTTCCTCCGCTTCCGGGAGGTCAAAGGGAAGGCGCTCACATTCCGCTAGGGCTGCGATCCAGAAAATTAAGAATCCTGCCGGTTGCCGCCAAATGTTCCAACCTAAGATGCCGTAGCCCGACTGCTGGTTGACAATATCTATGGTACTGAGGCTGTTGGACATTAAGACCACCGCCAGCACCGCCAGAGCCATTGGAATTTCGTAGCTGATGGATTGAGCCGCCGCCCGCAATCCCCCCAGCAAGGAGTACTTATTGTTAGAGGAATAGCCCGCCATCAACAGTCCGATGGGCGCAATGCTGGACAGCGCAATCCACAGAAAAATACCGACACCGATGTCGGTAATCACCATATTTTGGCCAAAGGGCACAATGAGATAGGACAAAAAGACCGGAATGACCACAATGGCTGGCCCTAGGGTAAACAGGATAGGGTCGGCCTTGGCGGGGGTGATGTCTTCCTTGAACAGAAGCTTGATGCCGTCGGCGGCAGCTTGGAGAGTGCCCAATGGCCCCACATATTCTGGGCCGATGCGCTGCTGGGCGGCGGCGGAGATTTTCCGCTCTAGCCACACCGTCACAAAGATGCTGACGGTAGCCCCCACTAAGATAACCACCATGGGTAACGGCAGCCAGAGGGTTTTGGCCACACTAACCGGCAGTCCTAATTCCGTGAGCAGCTCTACAAAGCTGCCCTGTAGGTCGATTCCTTGAGTCATGTCTTCGCCCCTTGCCGCGTCATCATTCACCATAACCCAAGTCCGTCAGTCAAATACGGAGCATTGAGTCGAAGATCCTCCAGGGATCCCAGTCCATGGAGCACGCCCTTTTAGAAGACCGTGCAGGCCAACCAGGAGCAGCCGTTACGCTGATGCCCTAGGCCAAGAATTTTCCTAAGATTCTACCCGTTCTCCCTGGCAAACTTTGCGATTCTTCGGGTTTCTTTTCGCCAGATCGTTCAGGATTTCTTTCATGACCTAATAGTGAAATAAATCACTCTGACGCCCCCAGCCCAGCCTTGGCCGAGGGTTTCCTTTAGTCGATACGTCTAGTGCACGCCAAAATTGCCCTTGGGCGATGTGCGGGGCTGGTTATGGCCCCATCTCCGCCACGCCCTAGTCCTTTGGGATAAAATAAGGCGTCTTTAAAAGATTGGCCCTGGGGTCGATCTTTGTTTCCCATTGAGTGAGGCTATGAGCAAGGGCACACTGTTTGACAAGGTTTGGGATCTGCACACTGTGGGGACATTGCCCTCGGGCCAAACCCAACTCTTCATTGGGCTTCACCTAGTTCACGAGGTGACGAGTCCCCAAGCCTTCGCCATGCTGCGGGAGCGCCATTTGCCGGTGATGTACCCCCAGCGCACGGTGGCGACGGTGGATCACATCGTTCCTACCCAAAATCAAGCTCGCCCCTTTGCCGACCCCCTGGCCGAGGCCATGATGCAGTCCTTGGAGCAAAACTGCAAAGACTTTGGAATTCGTTTCTACAATATCGGCTCTGGTCGCCAGGGCATTGTCCACGTGATTGCCCCAGAACAGGGGCTCACTCAGCCGGGCATGACCATTGCCTGCGGCGACAGTCACACCTCCACCCACGGAGCCTTTGGATCCATTGCCTTTGGCATTGGCACCAGCCAAGTTCGGGATGTGCTGGCTTCCCAAACCCTCGCCCTAGACAAGCTGAAGGTGCGGCGCATCGAAGTCAACGGATCTCTGCCCCAGGGGGTTTACGCCAAGGATGTCATTCTCCATATCATTCGTAAGCTAGGGGTGAAGGGCGGTGTGGGTTATGCCTACGAATTCGCTGGCACCACCCTAGACGAGATGGATATGGAAGGGCGGATGACCATCTGCAACATGGCCATTGAAGGCGGCGCTCGCTGTGGCTATGTGAACCCCGACCAAACCACCTACGACTACTTGAGCGGTCGCGAGTTTTCGCCCCAAGGGGAAGCCTGGGATCAGGCCGTCACTTGGTGGCATAGCCTCCGCAGCGATGCCGATGCGGTCTACGACGATGTGGTGGTGTTTGAGGCCGCCGACATTGCCCCCACCGTCACCTGGGGCATCACCCCTGGCCAGGGCATTGGTATCGACGAACCCCTACCCGCCGTTGATAGTTTTGCCGAAGGGGATCAGGTTTTGGCAGAGGAAGCCTTTGCCTACATGGATCTCGTGCCTGGTCAGCCGCTTCAGGGCACTCCTATCGATGTCTGCTTCATTGGCAGTTGTACCAATGGCCGTATTAGCGACCTAAGGGAGGCTGCGAAGGTGGTTCAAGGGCACACCGTGGCGGAGGGGATCAAAGCCTTTGTGGTGCCCGGATCCGAGCAGGTAAAACGTCAGGCCGAAGCCGAAGGACTGGATGCCATCTTCACCGCCGCTGGCCTAGAGTGGCGAGAAGCGGGCTGTTCCATGTGCCTTGCCATGAATCCGGATAAGCTTCAGGGCCGACAGATCAGCGCCTCTTCCTCCAACCGCAATTTTAAGGGACGCCAAGGTTCAGCCTCCGGGCGCACTCTGCTGATGAGTCCGGCCATGGTGGCCGCCGCCGCCATTAACGGCAAAGTTGTAGATGTGCGCGACCATCTGCCTAGCCCTTTGTCACCTTAAATTGAGTCCCGAAAGCACCCTGATGGGTGGTCATCGGTCAGGGGGCATCTGGTGGCTAGCTGGCCGCTAAAAGGCAACGGACAGGGAAACGTTGCCGCTTTTGGGAAGAGCGTCTGAGTGGGTACGCTTTCCGAGTAGTATGGGACAATGCCCAAAATTAAGTTGTCTTAGCACCGGGGCTAGCTGTCCTCCAGATTCAAATTGGATCGCTAGGTGGTAAGGTTTTTTGTTGTGAATAAACTTCCAGGAGAGGCGTAGGAGTCCTATGAGCGCAGAGGTTTTTGATAAGGTTCAGAAAATCGTCAGCGAACAGCTTGGCGTAGATGAGGCCGAAGTGAAGCCTGAAGCTAGCTTTGCCAACGATCTAGGCGCAGATTCTCTGGATACCGTTGAGCTGGTGATGGCTCTGGAAGAGGAGTTTGGCATCGAAATTCCTGACGAAGCTGCGGAGGGCATCGCTACGGTTCAAGATGCGGTGAATTTCATCGTTGAGAAAGCCTAAGACTACAGCTTTGAGTCCTTGGGAAGGACGCTAGACTAGCGATGGCAAGTCATCTCAAGGAACATCTCAATTTAGAATGTCATCGAATCTAGCCTCCGCTGGGTGCTTGCCTTGCGCGGGGCTTGATTCTATTTTTAATCAATTTTGGCTATGGCTCACTCTGAATTAAAGCGCGTTGTTGTCACTGGCATGGATGCCATCACCCCCATCGGTAATAGTCTGGTGGACTATTGGGAGGGGCTGAAGACGGGACGGAGCGGCATTTCTCGTATCACCCACTTCGACTCGTCTCACCATGCCTCCCAAATTGCTGGGGAAGTGAAAAACTTTGATCCCACCGAGTTTCTGGACAAGAAAGACGCTAAGCGGATGGATCGCTTCTCCCAGTTTGCGGTCATCGCGAGCCAACGCGCCCTTCAGCATTCGGGCCTGCAAATTACCGACCTTAATGCCGAACAGGTGGGTACCTGCATTGGCTCTGGCATCGGCGGCCTCAAGGTGCTGGAAGATCAGCAGGAAATCTACCTCACCCGTGGCCCTAGCCGCTGTAGCCCCTTCATGATTCCGATGATGATCGCCAACATGGCCGCTGGGCTAACGGCGATCCACACGGGGGCCAAGGGGCCAAGCACCTGTACAGTAACTGCCTGTGCGGCTGGTTCCAACGCCATTGGCGATGCCTTCCGACTGATTCAAACGGGCTACGTGCAGGCCATGATTTGCGGGGGCACCGAAGCGGCGGTGACACCCCTAGGTGTGGCTGGTTTTGCCTCTGCCCGCGCCCTGTCTACGCGCAACGACGAGCCTACCCGCGCTAGTCGTCCCTTTGATAAAGACCGCGATGGTTTTGTGATTGGCGAAGGCTGCGGCATTTTGATTCTCGAAGAACTCGAACATGCTCTCAGCCGGGGAGCTACTATCTACGCCGAAATGGTGGGCTATGGCATGACCTGCGATGCCTACCACATGACTGCCCCCGTGCCTGGTGGGGAGGGAGCCGCCCGCTGTATTCGCATGGCCCTGAAGGACGCTGGTCTAACACCGGATCAGGTGAGTTACATCAACGCCCACGGCACGAGCACCGGAGCCAACGACCCCACGGAAACCCAGGCGATCAAAACCGCCTTAGGGGAAGCGGCCTATAAGGCAGCGGTGAGTTCCACCAAGTCCATGACCGGGCATCTACTGGGCGGCTCCGGCGGCATTGAGGCGGTTGCCACCTGTCTCGCTATGGCTAACGATGTGGCTCCCCCTACCATTAACTTGGATAATCCTGATCCTGACTGCGATTTGGACTACGTCCCCAACCAAAGTCGGCCCATGCCGATTGAGGTGGCGCTATCCAACTCCTTTGGATTTGGAGGTCACAATGTTACCCTAGCTTTCCGGAAGTACCGTAGCTAGAGTTACAAAAGCATAGGTATAATGACCTAAAGATTCGGCGTTAGGGGCCGATTTGGGTTGGCCCTCACCGGTGAAGGTATTGACAATTGCCCGGTTGAACGGTCTGCTGAAGGCGGGGGCAATTGTGGAAACCTTGAGTGGTCAAGGTTCGTTGTCGTGTTTGTCTGTTTTGGTTTTGTTGTTCGTTTCGTCGAGTCTCTGGTTCCTCGTCCGCTGCTTTGAATAACCCGTCGTTAAGCTGTTGAAACTATGGCTGTTGCAACCCAATCCCTAGAAGAACTCTGTATTAATTCCATTCGCTTTTTGGCGATTGATGCCGTGGAAAAGGCGAAGTCCGGCCACCCCGGTCTGCCTATGGGTGCGGCTCCCATGGCCTACGTGCTGTGGGACAAGTTCATGCGGTTTAACCCCAAGAACCCCCAGTGGTTTAATCGAGATCGCTTCGTGCTGTCTGCGGGCCACGGCTGTATGTTGCAATACGCCCTGCTGTACCTAACTGGCTACGACAGCGTGACGCTCGACGACATTAAGCAGTTCCGCCAGTGGGGTGCGCGCACCCCTGGCCACCCCGAAAACTTTGAAACCCCCGGTGTGGAAGTGACCACTGGCCCCCTCGGTCAGGGCATCGCCAACGCCGTGGGTCTGGCCATGGCCGAAGCGCACCTGGCTGCCAAGTTCAACAAGCCCGATGCCACCCTGGTAGATCACTACACCTACGTCATTTTGGGCGACGGCTGCAACATGGAAGGGGTGTCTGGGGAAGCTTGCTCTCTGGCGGGCCACCTGGGCCTAGGCAAACTGATTGCCCTCTACGACGACAACCACATTTCCATCGACGGCTCCACCGACATTGCGTTCACCGAAGACGTGTCCAAGCGGTTTGAAGCCTACGGCTGGCACGTTCAGCATGTGGAAAATGGCAACACTGATCTAGACGCCATCGCCAAGGCCATCGAAGCCGCTAAGGCCGTGACCGATCGTCCTTCCATGATTAAAGTCACCACCACCATCGGCTACGGCTCTCCCAACAAGCAAGACACCCCCGGTGTTCACGGGGCTGCCCTGGGTGCTGAGGAAATCAAGCTTACCCGCGAAAACCTAGGCTGGAGCTACGGCGAATTTGAAGTTCCTGAGGACGCCCTCAACCACATGCGTAATGCTGTAGAGCGTGGTGCTAGTCTACAGGCCGAGTGGGAAGCCACCCTTGCCGCCTACCGCACCCAGTACGCTGCCGAAGCCGCCGAGTTCGAGCGGATGCTCTCCGGAAAACTGCCCGAAGGCTGGGCCGATAGCCTGCCCACCTACACCCCAGAAGACAAGGCCCTGGCCACCCGGAAAAACTCCGAAATCACCCTCAACGCCCTGGCCCCTGCTCTACCTGATCTAATTGGGGGTTCCGCCGACCTCACCCACTCCAACCTGACGGAACTGAAGATTTCCGGCAGCTTCCAGAAGGGCGCTTACGAAAACCGCAACCTGCGCTTCGGCGTTCGGGAGCATGGCATGGGTGCGATCTGTAACGGCATCGCCCTGCACAACTCTGGGCTGATCCCCTACTGCGCCACCTTCCTAGTCTTTGCAGACTACATGCGGGCGGCCATCCGCATCTCTGCCCTGTCTGAGGCTGGCGTCATCTATGTGATGACCCACGACTCCATCGGTCTGGGTGAAGATGGCCCCACCCACCAGCCCGTGGAAACCATCGCCTCCCTGCGCGCCATCCCCAACCTGCTGGTGATTCGCCCCGCTGACGGTACCGAAACCTCCGGCGCTTACAAGGTTGCCGTAGAAC
>CAZWNR010000229.1:0-6697 GCA_964635665.1 uncultured bacterium
GTCTCTTGTTATCTAGCTTAATGGTCGCTCGGCTCCTAGGCCAGGCCGGGAATGGGGCTGTTTCCTGGCTTTGCCAGATGGATGGCCTAAGACTCGATACCCCTGGCACTAGGGCATGGCAGGACAGATTCAAAATCCCTGGTTTCCAATCCTGAAGGGATCACCCAAAAGCCAGCGAGATGCTCTATAACTGCTGTAGCTCAATTAAATACAGCCCGTTGTGAATACAGCCCAGTGAGAGACCCTCTGGGCTAAGTGCCGGTGATCCTAATTGCCCCTACCTCAGGATTTTTATATGACCCCGGAATCTCTACGACTACAACAGATTTATGGCGGTGAAACCAACTGGTACAAATGGGGACCTTACCTCAGTGAACGCCAGTGGGGCACTGTACGCGAAGATTACAGTGCCGATGGCAATGCTTGGAGCTACTTTCCCCACGACCAGGCCCGATCCCGCGCCTACCGCTGGGGGGAAGACGGTCTGGGCGGCATTTGCGATGATCACGGACTGCTTTGCTTTGCCCTAGCCCTGTGGAACGGCCAGGATCCCATCCTCAAAGAACGCCTCTTTGGCCTGACCAACAGCGAGGGCAACCACGGCGAGGACGTGAAGGAGTACTACTTCTACTTAGACAGTACCCCCACCCACTCCTACATGAAGTATCTCTACAAGTATCCCCAGGAAGCCTATCCCTACGAAGACCTGGTGAAAACCAACGCCAGCCGGGATCGCTACCAGCCAGAGTATGAACTGCTGGACACGGGCATCTTTGACGAAAACCGCTACTTCGACGTGTTTGTGGAGTATGCCAAGGCCGACGCCGAGGACGTGATGATTCAAATCACGGTGGCCAACCGGGGGCCAGAGGCAGCTCCGCTCCATGTGCTGCCCACCCTGTGGTTCCGCAATACCTGGTCGTGGGAGGACACCGGAGAAAAACCGCAGATGACCCAGCAATCGGGGCTGAATTGCGGTGTGGTGCAAGCCCATGTGAATAACCCCGTCCTCACGCCCTTCATCCACGACTACTATTTCTATTGCCAAGCCGGGGTGCCGCTGCTGTTTACCGACAACGAAACCAACACCGAGCGTATCTTTGGCCAGCCCAACGAAAACCCCTACGTCAAGGACGCTTTCAACAATTACATTGTTCATGGCCAACAGGATGCGGTGAATCCTGATTGTGTCGGGACCAAGGCGGCCCCCCACTACCAAATCACCGTGGGGGCCGGAGAAACCACGGTCATCAAACTGCGGCTGACTAAGGCCACCCCTACCGAGGTCGGCGATCCCTTCAGCGAGTATTTTGATCAAACCTTTGCAGCACGGCTGCAAGAGGCGGACGAGTTTTACATGACGGTGACGCCACCCGCAGTGCAGGCCGAGGCCGACCGAGCCATGGTGATGCGCCAAGCCCTAGCCGGAATGATGTGGACGAAGCAGTATTTCTACTACGACTTGGATCCCTGGCTGCGGGAGCGCAACGTCAACCCCTGGAGTTCCACGGCGGATAAAAAGCGGGTTCGCAACAGCGACTGGTTCCACATGAAAAACGATGACATCGTTTCCATGCCCGACAAGTGGGAATACCCCTGGTATGCCGCCTGGGATTTGGCCTTCCACGTTATCCCCATTAGCACCATCGATCCGGGCTTTGCTAAGGATCAATTGATGCTGATGCTGCGGGAAGACTACCTCCACCCCAATGGCCAAATTCCAGCCTACGAGTGGAACTTTGGCGATGTGAACCCGCCCGTCCACGCCTGGGCCACCTGGGAAATCTACACCCGTGATCGCCTGTCTAACGAGGGCGAAGGAGACATTGAATTCCTGAAGTACGCCTTCTCCAAGCTGCTGATTAACTTCACCTGGTGGGTCAACCGCAAGGACGAGGGCGGCAACAACCTGTTCCAGGGTGGATTCCTAGGCCTGGATAACATCGGTGTGTTTGACCGCAGTTCCCCCCTGCCCACCGGTGGGCTACTCGAGCAAGCCGACGGCACCGCCTGGATGGTGTTCTTTAGCCAGCAGATGTTCCAAATTGCCATCGAACTGGCCATGCACGATTCGCTCTACGAAGACTTTGCCGTCAAATTCTTCCAGCACACCATGTGGATTGCCGGGGCGATGGATCGCATTGGCGAACATCAGGATGAACTGTGGGACGAGGAAGATGGCTTCTTCTACGACGTGCTGCGTCTGCCCGATGGCACCTCCATGCGGCTGAAGGTACGCTCCTTAGTAGGGCTGCTGTCGGTGATGGCAGTGGCGGTGTTCCATCGCGAAGTGCTTCAGAAATTGCCTAGGCTTGCCAAGGAAATTACTGAATTCCTTGACAAACACCCGGAACTCACCCACAACATCCACCTCACGACCCAGCCGGGCGTGCGGGATCGCTACATGCTCGCGGTACTCAACGAGGACAAGCTCAAACGGGTATTGTCGCGAATGCTGGACGAAAGCGAATTCCTTAGCCCCCACGGCATTCGCTCCCTCTCCCGCTACCACCTCGACCACCCCTACGTCTTCTACCACAGCGGCCAGGAATACAAAGTGGGCTACGTCCCCGGGGATTCCACCTCCGGCATGTTTGGCGGCAACTCCAACTGGCGTGGCCCCGTGTGGATGCCCATGAACCTGCTGCTGGTGCGGGCCTTGCTGCAACTTTACAGCTACTACGGCGACGGCTTTACGGTGGAATATCCCACCGGATCCGGGGAACAAAAGGATCTCTTCGACATAGCCCAATGCCTCAGTAACCGCATTGTGGGGATTTTCCTCAAAGACGAAAATAGTCGGCGTCCGGTCTACGGCCCGTGCGAAAAATTCCAGACCGACCCCCACTGGCGCGACCTGATTCTGTTCTACGAATACTTCAATGGCGATGATGGTTCCGGCATTGGGGCCAGCCACCAAACCGGATGGACGGGCTGCGTGGCGCGTCTAATCCAAGGTCTCGGCTACTTCACTAAGGAGATGGTTCTGAGCAGCAGCACCCCTAGCGAAATGGCCAAATATCCCACGCCCTCCTCCGAGACCTAGGCCTGGGATGGCCCCCGGATCCGAATCCCACATCCCCGATTACTAACCCACTACACTTTGGGGGCGAGGTCTTCTCGCCCCCAGCCAACCTGGGCGCATCAACTTGGGATCATCTCTAATCAGGCATGTTCTTAAGGGGGCGATGACTGCTCTCATTCGGGTGGGAGAGCAAGGGGAAAGGTCATCGGCCTATCAGGCTACATCGTAACGTTCCTATCCCGCCGTCGGATGCTGCTCTAGCCCCTTGGCCAAATACTTGCCCCAGAAAGACAAACAAAACTAGGAACCCACCACCTGGGCCACGGCTTCCGGGGTGCCTTGGGCGATCCCCCTACTCCTCCGCCAGACTAACTTGGCGAGTGGCCTCGGCATACAAACGGCTAACCAGGGAAATCGCGCCCTCCCGGTCAATAGGTTCATCTGTCTCCAGTAGTGATTCATATCTGATCTGTGCCGCAAACGCGCTGTACTGTTGCAACGACTCAAACGAGTCCAGGTTGTAGCCTCTCTCCTCTAGGAATCGCTGCAAAATTCCCAAATTGTGGATAAATGGATAAACCTCTCCAATAGCGGCGATCCAAGCTTTGAGGCATTTCTCCGTAGCCTGTTGCACATGGAACCCAAAAATCTCATCGGCAAAAACCTCGGTATCTCGCATTCCTTCAAGGGCACGCAGATCCCTCCGTGCGGCTTGCAGCAAGATTTTGGCTTGATCCACATCGTTCATAGATGATCTTCCCCTCCTGCAAAGCCCTAGTCGTGATGTGGTTGCGGCTACCTTTCCAGTCCTCAACTTCCTGCTGGCTATAGAGCAAAATATCCGTTGGCATCCCAAACTTGGCTACCGATTTTGAAATGCGGACGATTTCCTTAAGGCGGCTGCGATGTGGCCCAAAGCTCTCGGCTGTTACCACCAACAAATCAACATCCGAGTACGGCCCTGCACACCCCCGTGCCTGGGAACCAAACAGCACAATCTGTTCTGGGGCTACGGCCTGCACAATGGCCTCTGTCATTTGCTCTAGCAGTTCTGGTGTCAGCGTCGGAATTGCGCCCATAGCCAGCTTCTCCGTGTGAGATTGTCCTATTTTACGAGCCTGCTGCCTTCGCTGGGCACTACAGTTCGGTGTTCTTGAAGCTTACTAGTTTCACCAACGCAGTAGCAGTATTAGACTACCTACGGTGACTTGGGCTTAATCTCAAATTCCATTTTGGAACGGTAGAAACATACATCAAAGATTTGACCTTCACGACGAAGAATGAGCGGTACCCTTGGCAAGCTATCGAATTCGTCTTGGGATGAATCGGTGGTGGAATAGCGAAAACGCATGGTAATTTAGGCTTGATCCGCTGACTCTAGCGCCTGCATCAACGCAGCACCAGCCCCAAAGCTGTTGTAAGGGGTCGGCAAGTCGTAGGTTTTGAAGGGTTCTAGGGGCGAAATATCTTCGGCTGCTTCTAGATCCTCTGCGAGAATCCGAATTAGTTTCAGCTTCTCGATAACAGAGAGCTGGCGAACGGCTGGAAGAACTTCAGACAGCGTCATATTAGAGTCTCCAAGCTTAAAATCTTGTGCTTTGAGGGCTTTGATGTTGGGGTGGAATCGGGGAGTTTGCTCTAGCTGCTGCAAACATCGATCAATTTTCTTGGCTAGGGCTTTATCCGCATTAGCATAGCTTTTTTCGGCATCTGGGTGGAGGAGAACGTCATACATCGGAGCGAATGGTTCTCCATGATGTGTAATGCGCTTTAGGAGTCGCTTGATTTTGCTGAATGCGCTCTAACAGTCCAGGAATGGCCAAAAGTTCTTGGGTAGCGGCTTCGCTTTCGGCGTTTGCTAAGTAAGCGGCAAAATCAGCCAGTACTTGTAGGCGTTCTGGTGAGAGTTGTTTGAGTGAATCATTAAGCTGGCGTTGTAGTTCTGCCACGGAAACTACAACCACTGAATCCATGTCTTCGACTGGGAAATTATCGGTAGAGTTCATGGCTATACCTACTTAGTAACTTCAGAGATGAGAGAAATTAGAAAAACGGTGAAATATCCTCTTATTCATCTAAGAATAATTCGCGGTCAGACAGTCGATCCTCGTCTAGCACTTGCACCAGATAGCGGCCTGTCTCCTGCTGCTCCGCCTCATCCTCATCGTCAATCCAAGACTGAAGCATATCGACAGTTTCGGCTTGGTTTTGCTTAACGATGAGCGATGCCGCCAAAAGTTGAAGGGTCATAGCTTCAACCGATAACCCGTGTTGCGCGGCTTCTTTCGCTAAGCGTTGCTCTAATTCGGGGGGAAGATCGAGGGTTAAGGTCATCGTTCTACCAGGCTACCTAGCCTCCATGGTAGCGCCCCTATCCCACCGCCGGATGCTGTTCTAACACCTTGGCCAAATACTTGCCCGTGTAGGAACCCGCCACCTGGGCCACCGCTTCCGGGGTGCCTTGGGCGATCAGTTCACCGCCTCGGTCGCCGCCCTCTGGGCCGAGGTCGATGATCCAGTCGGCGCAGCGGATGACGTCGAGGTTGTGTTCAATCATCAGCACCGAGTTGCCCTTGTCTACCAGGCGTTGCACCACGTCGAGGAGTTTGTGGACATCGTAGAAGGAGAGTCCGGTGGTGGGTTCGTCGATTAAATAGAGGGTTTTTCCGGTGGAGCGGCGGGCCAGTTCGGAGGCGAGTTTCATCCGTTGGGCTTCGCCGCCGGAGAGGGTGGGGGCGGTTTGGCCGAGGCGAATGTAGCCCAGGCCCACGTCTACCATGGTTTGCAGGCGGCTAGCGGCCTGGGGGATGTTTTCAAAAAACACCAGGGCTTCTTCGGCGGTCATGTTCAGCACATCGGAGATGTTTTTGCCCTTGTAGGTGACTTGCAGGGTTTCGCGGTTGTAGCGGGCACCTTTGCACACCTCGCACTGCACATAGACATCGGGCAGGAAGTTCATTTCGATCACGTTCACGCCCTGGCCACCGCAGGCTTCGCAGCGTCCGCCTTTGACGTTGAAGGAAAACTGCCCCGCCTTGTAGCCCCGCGCCTTGGCTTCGATGGTCTCGGTGAATAGGTTGCGGATTACGTCGAACACGCCCGTGTAGGTGGCGGGGTTGGAGCGGGGGGTGCGGCCAATGGGGGATTGGTCGATGACGATCACCTTATCCAGCGCCTTGAGTCCGTCCAGTTCGGCCAGGTCTTTGGGGAAGGGGACTTTGCTGCCAAAGTGGTGTTGCAGGGCGGGGTAGAGCAGTTCGTTGATTAGGGTGGATTTGCCGGAGCCGGACACGCCCGTAATGCAGACTAGCTTGCCGAGAGGAATCTCGACATCCAGGCTTTTGAGGTTGTTGCGGTGGGCATTTTTGAGGGTCAAAGCCCGACCATTGCCCGGTCGTCGCTCTGCCGGGGTGGGGATGCTGCGCCGCCCCGACAGGTAGGCTCCGGTGAGGGAATCTTGAGCCGTCATCAGCGCCTTTAGGTCGCCCTCGGCCACGATGGCACCGCCGTGGATGCCCGCCCCAGGGCCAATATCCACCAGATGATCGGCGGCGCGGATGGTGTCTTCGTCGTGCTCCACCACGATCAGGGTGTTGCCCAGATCCCGCAATTTTCTCAGGGTGGCCAGTAAACGGTCGTTGTCCCGCTGGGGGAGGCCGATGCTGGGTTCGT
>CAZWNR010000230.1:0-4296 GCA_964635665.1 uncultured bacterium
CCGCATCATCAGCTTGTCGATGGTGTTGACCACAGCGATGGTGTTGCCAGGGATGGGGTTAGCGGAAAAGACCACGGTGTCCCCCGATTTGATTTTGATCTGGCGGTGGGCATCCTCGGCAATGCGGGTGAGGGCGGCCATCGGTTCACCCTGGGAACCGGTGGTGAGGATCAAAACGTTTTCATCCGCCGTTTGGCCCAGGTTGCGCAGGGGCAAAAACAGGCTTTCGGGGCATTTGATGTAGCCCAAATCGCGGGCGTGGGCAATCACGTTGAGCATGGATCGACCCACCACAAAGACCTTGCGGTTGTGCTTTTGGGCCAGTTCCAAAATCATATTGACCCGATGCACCGAGGAGGAGAAGGTGGTGACCAGCAGCCGCCCCTCGGCCTTGGCAAATTCTCGGTCGAGGTTGGGGAAAACGGAGCGCTCGGAGGGGGTATGGCCCGGTAGTTCGGCATTGGTGGAGTCGCTGATTAAACACAGGACGCCTCGCTCTCCGGCCTCCGCTAGCCTTTGAATATCAAAGGTTTCCCCATCAACGGGGGTGAAATCAAACTTGAAGTCGCCCGTGTGCACCACGACGCCCACAGGGGTGTGGATGATCACTGAGCAGCTATCGGCAATGGAGTGGGTGTTGCGAATGTATTCGACCAGGAAAGAATTGCCCACCCGCACAGTCTCACGGGGGCGGACTCGGCGCAGTTCGGTGCGATCGGCTACCCCGGCTTCCTCCAGTTTGTCCTCTAGCAAAGCCATGGCCAAGCGAGGACCGTAGATCACCGGAATATCAAATTGTTTGAGGTGAAAGGCAATACCACCGATGTGGTCTTCGTGCCCATGGGTGACGATCATGCCCTTGATTTTGTCGCGGTTTTCCCGCAGATAGGTGACATCGGGCAGAACAATGTTGACCCCATGCATTCCGTCGGTGGGGAAGGCTAGCCCGGCATCGAGCAACATGATTTCGTTGTTGATCTCGAACACACAGGTGTTTTTGCCGATTTCGTGCAGCCCGCCGAGGGGAACAATTTTGAGGGCAGATTGTGATTGTTTGGCTGTCATAAAGAACCGTTTTGTAGGTTAAACATGGGACTGAAAACTGGGGTTTGACTTGCAGCACCGCTGACCCAAGGCTGTGTTTCGGAGGTTGGGCTGGGCGTGCTAGGACAAGTTGGATTCGGGAGGTCGTAGGCTAAGGGGCATAGCGAGGCGATTCAAGGGTGAGGGGAAACAGCTAACGCAGAGGGACGGCTAGGGCAGTAAACCTGAGATTGACCTGTTATGGTAATGAGCTGCGATTACTTAGATGGGGTATTCAGTTGTGGGACAAGCTTGATTGACAGGTGAAACCAGGTCGATAGCAAGGGGCTCATCAAATAGCATCGGAGCAAAACATGACCAACCCCATCGACCCAATCACGCCCATCCTAGACTACGGTTTCGCCACCATCGAGGTAAGCACCGCTTGGATGTGGTGCCGCACTTCTTCACTGGCGGGGCAGAGGGGAAGACGAACCGAACCCACGTCCCAACCGCGCTGGGCTAGGGCCGCTTTCAAAGGCACGGGGTTGGTCGTCACAAACAGCGCCTTAAACAGCGGTAGCAACTGGAGATGAATATCCGTAGCCTGCTTAACCTGGCCGACTTCGTAGGCTTGAATCATCTGCTGAAGCTGATCGCCTACGAGGTGGCTGGCTACGCTGACTACCCCACAGCCTCCCACCGATAGCGTCGGCAGGGTGAGTGAGTCGTCCCCAGAGTAGATGAGGAAATCGCTGGGGGTATGCAGCCGAATTTGACTGACTTGGTCGAGGTTGCCGCTGGCCTCCTTGACTGCAACGATATTTTCTAGCTCAGCTAGGCGGGCAACGGTGTCTACCGCCAAATTACATCCCGTACGCCCTGGGATGTTATAGAGCATGATCGGCAAATCGGGCACGGCTTGGGCAATGTGCCGGAAATGCTCGTACAGCCCTTCCTGGGAAGGCTTGTTGTAGTAAGGCACCACCTGGAGGGCACCATCTAAATCGAGATGGCTCGCCTTTTGAGTGGCCTCGATGGCTTCTTGGGTAGAATTAGACCCGGTTCCAGCCACCACCTTCGCACGCCCTGCGACCGCCTGCTTAACCGTCTTAAACAGCTGGTACTCTTCTTCCCAGGATAGGGTAGGAGATTCACCCGTAGTACCGCACACCACGAGGCCATCGCTGCCATGGTTAACGAGGTGATCCGCTAGACGCTCGGCCATTTCGTAGTTAACGGAGCCATCCGCTGAGAATGGCGTCACCATGGCCGTAAGCACTCTACCGAAATACACCACTCGAATCTACTGTCCTCTGGTTAAACGGCATGACCCCCAGGGAAGCCAGCCTGACGTTTGGATTATACCAACTTAGCCCAAAATCTCAGGATGTGAACCCCCTAAACCGTCACAGGGGTGGCCAATTCGGACTGAACCGCCAGCAATTCTGCAATTTGAACGGCGTTTAGGGCGGCCCCTTTGCGAATTTGGTCGCCGCACAGCCAAAGCTCTAGGGCGTTGGGATTGGAGAGATCTTGGCGAATGCGCCCCACCAGCACATCATCCTGGCCACTGGCTTCGATGGGCATGGGGAAATAGTTGCGGCTCCAGTCTTCCACCACCTTCACCCCAGGGGCTTGACTCAGGATTTGCTTGGCTTCGCCCACCGCAAAGGGTGCGCCAAATTCGATATTGAGGGCCTCGGAGTGGGCGCGCAGTACGGGAACCCGCACACAGGTTGCCGAAATTCGTAGATCAGAAGCCCCAAAAATCTTGCGGGTCTCGTTGACCATTTTCATTTCTTCCTGGCAATAGCCCAGTTCATTGAGCTCGGAATTGTGGGGAAACAGGTTGAAGGCGAGGGGATAGGGGAAGGCCTCGGCCACGGGTTCTTCCCCGTTCAAAATGGCCTGGGCCTGGCGCTTCACTTCCTCCATGGCCCGCGCCCCGGCCCCGCTGGCCGACTGATAGGTAGACACCACCAAGCGTTGGATAGGTTGAACCTGGTGCAGGGGCCACAGGGCCAGGGACATCAGAATCGTGGTGCAGTTGGGATTGGCGATAATGCCCTGGTGCTGATAGGTCGCCTCTGGGTTCACCTCTGGCACCACCAGAGGGACGTTAGGATCCATCCGAAAGGCGCTGGAATTATCAATGGACACCGCCCCCGCCGCCGTGGCCTTGGGCAGCCACTCCTTAGAAATCGATCCACCTGCCGAGGCCAGCACCAGATCCACCCCATCGAAGGCTCCGTCGCCTAGGGCCTCCACCGTCAGGGTTTCGCCCATAAACGACAACTTGGTGCCCGCCGACCGGGGAGAGGCCAGCAACTTGAGGGTTTTAACGGGGAAGGCACGCTGCTCCAGAATCGCCAAAAGCTCGGCTCCTACCGCCCCAGTAGCTCCCAAAACAGCGACATTCAACCCGTTAGACACAGCGTTACCCCTTAAAAATTTCTAAATAGGTCAGCTGGATGATCCTAGCATCTGAGCCCCATCCCTCGTCGTTTTTGAATCCTCACCCTAGGCCCAACAGCGGCTTCCCTTTGGAGTATGCTTATTAATTGCGTCAATTTTTTAGCAGCAGACCCCATGAAAGTTACCCAGGAAGTATTGCCCGACAGCCAAGTTGGTCTAGAGATTGAGATCCCTTCAGAGATGTCTCAGAAGACCTATGACAAGGTGCTCCAGCAAATGATGCGCACCATCAATATTCCTGGCTTTCGTAAGGGGAAGGTGCCCAAGCCCGTTTTTCTGCAACGGGTAGGTATTCCCCAGTTTAAGGCGGCGGTGCTAGAGGAATTGGTACAGTCGGCGGTCGATGCGGCGATTAAACAGGAGAAAATCGACGCCATCGGCAATTATCAGCTCAAATCGGACTTTGAGGCTCTGCTCAGCCAGTACGAACCCAACCAAGGGCTGACCCTTCAGGTTTCTGTGGATGTACCGCCCCGGGTAACGCTAAAGCAATATAAGGATCTCTCGGTGCAGGCCGAGGAAATCTTGCCCGACCTCACCCAGGTGGATCAAACCTTGGAGCGCTACCAAAATAACTTGGCTACCCTGGTGCCTGTTGAGGATCGCCCGTCTCAGATGGGCGACGTTGCCGTGATTGACTTTGTGGGCAAGGTGCAAAACGAAGCCGGGGAGTGGGAAGCCTTTGAGGGCGGCTCCGCCGAAGACTTCCAGGTTGAGCTTTCGGAGGGCCGCTTTATCCCTGGGTTCATTGAGGGCATTGCTGATCGGGGGCTGACATTCAGACAAACTAACCTG
>CAZWNR010000230.1:4306-6697 GCA_964635665.1 uncultured bacterium
TGCTGGCATGGCCCTAGAGGAAACCAAGGACCTGGAGATTCCCTTCCCCGACGATTATTCCCAGCCCGACCTCGCCGGGAAGCCTGCCCTCTTTTCCATTACCCTGAAGGAAATTAAGGAAAAAGAACTACCAGAACTCGATGACGACTTTGCCCAGGAGGTCAGCGAGTACGAAACCATCGCCGATCTGCGCGACTCCCTAGAAAAGCGCTACACCGAAGAGGCTGAAACCCGCACGAAAACCAACAAACACGAGGCGCTTATTGCGGCCCTAGTCGAACAGTTGGAGGCTGAGATTCCGAACACGCTGATTCAGCGGGAGGTAGATTTCCTGCTGACCCAAACGATCATGCAATTCAGCCGTCAGGGCATTGACGTGAACAAGCTGCTGACCCGCGAGATCGTAGACAACATGCGGAAGCAGGCCCGTCCCGACGCCGTGGCCCGCCTGAAGCGCACCCTGGCCCTTGGCGAAGTCGCCAAGCAAGAGGGCATCGCCGTCGAAAAAGACGCCCTAGAGGCCAAGATTGAGGAGGTCATGGCCGACATCGAAGACATCGACCAAATCGATCCAGAACGGCTGGTTCAGGTGCTTGAGGAAGAACTGCTTCAGGAACAAATCCTCACCTGGCTAGAGGGGGTTAACACCGTGGAACTGGTGCCCGAAGGTACCCTGAAAAAAGCTGACGAGGACGCCGACGAGGACGCCGACGAAGATGACACCGTTGACGCCGAATCGGCCTTGGTTGACGTTGAGGCCACGGCAGCGGAGTAGATCTAGAATCGACCTAGCCTTAGGGTTTGCGGGTCGATCCATCGCCTGCGGGTTAATCCTAGGGAAACCGATCTAGGATCCTATCGCCCCAGGTTTTTCGGTTAGACTAACGCTCTGCGGGGTAGCCCATGGGTTTTGGGGCATAATGTCGATTAGGGGGTCGCTGATCCCGGCGATAGCGATTCTGCTCCCAAGGACATTTTTGCCCCGCAGCCCTTGAAATATTCCGCAAACCCACTATGATTGCATCGAACATCGATCACAGGTCTATTACGAGCTTGAGTTCTACCGCTGCTAGCCTCAATCAGTTGCAGAACATTCTCCCCGTCGTTGTTGAGCAGTCTGGCCGGGGAGAGCGGGCTTTTGACATTTATTCTCGGCTCCTCCGTGAGCGGATTGTCTTTTTAGGCACTCCGGTGACTGGGGAAGTGGCGGATTCCATCGTGGCTCAGCTGCTCTACCTCGATGCTGAGGATCCTGAGAAGGATGTGCAGCTTTACATTAATTCCCCCGGCGGATCCGTAACGGCAGGCATGGCCATTTACGACACCATGCAGCAGATTCGTCCCGATGTGGTCACCATTTGCTTTGGGCTGGCGGCCAGTATGGGAGCCTTTTTACTCTGTGCTGGGGCCAAGGGCAAGCGACTTTCCCTGCCCAGTTCCCGAATCATGATTCACCAACCCCTTGGCGGTGCCCAAGGGCAGGCGGTGGATATCGCCATTCAAGCCAAAGAGATTCTCTACCATAAGAATCGCTTGAACGAACTGATTGCCCACCATACAGACCAGCCCCTAGATCGCGTAGAGGCGGACACCGAGCGCGATTTCTACATGTCAGCCGCTGAGGCCAAGCAATACGGGTTGATTGACAATGTGGTGGAACAGCACGCTCTGTCCGCCCATCCCGCTGTGACTGCACTCAATTAGGGTCAGATTTATGTCTAAGTACGACTCCCATCTCAAGTGCTCATTTTGTGGCAAGTCTCAAGAGCAGGTGCGCAAGCTGATTGCGGGGCCGGGGGTCTACATCTGCGACGAGTGCGTTGACCTGTGCAACGAAATCTTGGACGAGGAACTGTTTGACGCGGGGGCCACGGTGGCCCAGCCTGTGTCCCGTCGAGAAGCGGTGGCTACGGATCGCCCCCGATCTTCGTCCAACATTTCCCTCAGCCAAATTCCTAAGCCCAGAGAAATTAAAAACTACCTCGACGATCATGTCATCGGCCAAGACGAAGCGAAAAAGGTGTTGTCCGTCGCGGTCTACAACCACTATAAGCGGTTGAGCTACCTGCAAAGTGTCGAGGGCGAGTCCACCGATGACACCATTGAACTCCAGAAATCCAACATTTTGCTCATTGGCCCCACCGGCTGCGGTAAAACCCTGCTGGCCCAAACCCTAGCCCGCATTTTGGATGTGCCCTTTGCCGTCGCCGATGCCACCACCCTCACCGAAGCTGGGTATGTGGGTGAGGATGTGGAAAATATTTTGCTGCGCCTATTGCAGGTTGCCGACTTGGATGTAGAGGAGGCTCAGCGCGGCATCATCTACATCGACGAAATCGACAAAATTGCCCGCAAGAGCGAAAATCCTTCCATCACTCGCGATGTCTCCGG
>CAZWNR010000231.1:0-6645 GCA_964635665.1 uncultured bacterium
GTCGATCCAGAAGAGCGCGTTGCCCAGCAGGAAGTTGCGCACCTCGTTGCGGCCATAGTTGAAGACTAGGGTGCCCCATTCCTTGTGTTCGCCCTTGCGGGGGTCGGCGTGTTCATACAGATGGGTGCCGTCAAAAAAGGCCAGCCCGTGGCCGTCCTTGGGGAAGTGGCCGGGAACCCAGTCCACAATAACCCCAATGTCGTTGGCATGGCACTGATCCACAAAGTACATGAAGTCTTCTGGGGTGCCGTAGCGGGAGGTGACCGCATAGTAGCCCGTCACCTGGTAGCCCCAGGATCCATCGAAGGGGTGCTCGGCCACGGGCAGCAGCTCGATGTGGGTGAAGCCCAGTTCCTTGACGTAGGGAATCAGCCGCGCCGCTAGTTCCCGGTAGGTGAGGAATCGTGCCCCCGGCTTGAGTTCTGCCACAGTGACTACGGGTTCGGGGGTGCCATCGGGTAGCAGGGCCGGGGTGGCGGAGGACTCGTGCAGCCAAGACCCCAGGTGAACTTCGTAAATCGAGACGGGCTGGGTTAGCGGATCGGTTTGACGCCGCTTCTCCATCCACGCGTCATCCTGCCAAGCATAGCTGTCGAGATCGGTGACGATGGAGGCCGTCTTGGGCCGGGTTTCCTGCTGGAAGCCGTAGGGGTCAGACTTCTCGTAGATGTGGCCATCGTAGTTTTTGATTTCGTACTTATAGTGGGCACCCACCTCCAGTTCGGGGATGAACAAGTCCCAAATGCCGTTGGAGAGGCGGCGCATCTGGTGCTTACGGCCATCCCAGTAGTTGAAATCCCCCAGCACAGAGACGTTGCGAGCGTTGGGTGCCCACACGGCGAAGTAGACCCCGGTAACGCCTTCGACTTCCGTGTAGTGGGCACCGAGTTTTTCGTAAATGCGGTGGTGGTTGCCTTCGCCAAACAGGTGAATGTCAAAGTCGGTAATGGCGCGGGTTTTGAAAGCGTAGGGGTCGTAGGTGACATGGACGTGGCCGTCGCTGACGTATTTGAGCTGGTAGTTGGCCAAATCCTTCCCTTCTAGGACACATTCAAAGAAGTGGGGATTGTGGTAGCTCTCCATGGGCACTTCCCTGTGCTCCTCCGGCAGCACCACCCAAGCTTGGTCAGCCTGGGGCAGGTAGGCACGAACAGCCCAGACGGTTTTCCCGTCCTGCTGCACCATGTGAGGCCCTAATACCTCAAAGGGATCGTGGTGCTGGTTCCAGACGATGCGGTCAATTTGCCCAGGATCAACGGTTACAGCCATGTTTTAAAGTCCACAGGTGATGATGACGCAGCCTGAGGTGCCCGATGCCCTAACCTTGTGCCAGTGCTGTCAGTACCGTGCGCTGTTAGGAGTTTACCCCGCAACCCGACGTTCTGGGATCAGCCTTGAACCCCGACGACCGTTTACAGGAGGCGTCTCAGCCCTCAGATTGCCGTAAATTTACTATCTGCGAAATAGATTAACAAAACTTAGTGATTTCCACCGGGAAATTTTTGATACCGATGACGGGTTTTAGTCTTCGTATTTTTTCTGCCTCTAACGAATAAATGGCAGGATGGGTTTCACCACCCGCCGCATCTGGAGCAGCGCAATTAAGCTAGCCACATCGGGACTAACCTGGGGATTTCGGTTGGGATCCTGGAGTTGCTCCATTAAAACGGCGTATTCCGCCGCCGATAGGGGTTCCCCGGTGAGGGGGGAACGGGCCTCGGTGATAATTTCCGTGCGCAGAATTTCCTCTGGGGTGTCCTCTGGCGGGGGTAGGGCGAGGGCTGGGGCGGCGAGGAGCAGGCTAACGCTGATGGTCAGGAAAGGGAGCGGGGGCATGGGGTGAGAGGTGAGGGGTAACAGTGGCCAGGAGGGGAGATCAGATAGCCGAAATTGCCATGGTTTTAGCATACCCAGGGACAGCTTACGGGTTGGCCCAAGGGAGATAGGGCGAAGAGCGGCCTATGCTAAGGTGCAGGGACAAGATTTACCCCCGGAGGCACCATGGCGTTGCGGCGACCCGTTCGATCCCTGATCACCCTATTGACCCTAGCGTCTAGCCTGGGGATGGGCTTGGTCACAGCACCCGTAGAAGCCCAGGAGTCTCTCCTGGAAACGGGGGGCACCATTGTTCCCGCCGAGTCTGCCCACACCTTTGAAGGCCAAGCTGGGCAAGTCGTCACCATTACCCTAGAGAGCGAAGACTTTGACCCGGTGCTGTCGCTACAAAGCTCCAGCGGGGAAGAAATTTCCTTCAACGACGACTTTGGCGGCAGCCTCAACTCTCGCATTGTGGCCGAGCTTCCCGCCGATGGCACCTACCGCGTGGTGGCCCGATCCTATTCCGGCAGTGGCGGCGATTTTAACCTGATTGTCAGGCTAGCAACGGAATACGAGATTACCCTAGCCAGGGCCGAATCCCTAATTGGCGTTGAGCGCTACGACGACGCTATTGCGGCCTACACCGAAGCCATTGAACTGGCCCCTGATCAATCTCTAGCGTACCTAGGCCGTGCCCAGGCCACCCTGGGCCAAGTCTACCTAGAGCAAGGAGCAACCATCGAAGGGCCAGAGGATATTCCTGAGGAGGCTCGTCAGTCTGTCGTTGCCGACTTCGAGAAAGCTGCCGATCTGATTGAAGCGGAAGGCGATGTGGAGTGGGCCAACTCCCTGCGAGAACAGGCGGCGTTCCTCCAAGGTGCGGGTAGCGATGAACCCATTCCCTAACTAACCTCAGTTCGGTCTACCTCCTCGCGCCTGGGCTTTGCCTAGGTGCCCCCTCGGGTTTCCAGCCTCGCGACTGGGGCAGAGCACCCCCTGGGAAGGTTTCCAGTCGGAACCTGGCAACTAGGAAAGAGAGTCTCGCGCAAGGCAACCTTTTTGATCGCAGGCCGTCTAGAACATCAGGTGAATGGTAGATACACCAAAGCTTATCCCTTGGGAAACCGGGGGATTTTTTTTAGCCTTAATGGCCCCACTCCCCACTCCCCAAACAAAAAGAGAGCCGTCCGTAGACGACTCTCTTCTCCTGTAAAAGCGACCTTAGCGTCTAGTCAGACAGCTTGCGGTAGGGTACCGCAGTGGCGATGTTGATGTCGCCCACGGACACGCGAGCCGGAGCCGCGCCCGTTGCGCCAATATTGCGGGCCATGGACAGGAAGAGGCTGGGGTTGCCAGCGGTGGCCTTCTTGTCTTGGGGCACAAACCGCTTGACCTGAGACTGCCAAATGATTTGGGGGAAGCCCAGTTGGTTGCGGTGGTAGGCATCGTAGCGGGGGTTGCTGATGTGGATGGGCAGATCGCCTTCACCCTTACCGGGCAGCACCCGACGACGCTGGTAGGGCACGGTGTCGTAGCCGAAGTTGGTCAGGTACTCTTCGCTGTCGAGCAGCGCATCCACAAGACCCTGAATGCCTTTGTTGGCAACGACGATGGACCAGGCAATCTTTTCGCGCTCGTTGTAGACTTCGCGACCCAGAATTTTTTGGACGCAGTGCTCAACAAACTTGTAGTTGCTGTTTTTGGCAAAGAAACTGTTGTAGAAGGTGGGGGACAGAGCCAGGCCCCGGATGAAGTCACGCACGGTGATTTGCCCGTTCCGCAGTTGAGACTCCAGGAAGATCTGACGATCACACTTGAAGGCATGGAAGAACATCTGCCGATAGGCGGCTTCGATCAGGGCATCCATTCCGGTGCCGCTGTAGACATCATCGGTGGAGAAGAGCCGGGGCTGACGGTCGCCGCCCACGTCGATGTCGGCAACCCGCTGGTTCTGGCTGGACGGAGAATAGTTTAGTAACGGAAGAGACACGTTTGAATCTCCAGAATCTTAGGAAAATTTACAAACTTTGGAAACGATCATACGGGAATGCCTGACGCCCACTGGGGCAACCTGAGAAAATCAACACAGTCCTTAACATTCGCCAGAGGGACGATTTCTCAAGGGATTGACTCCCCTAGACCCAAGATCGGCACCGTTCTCTGTAAGTGGTTTTAGACAAAACTTAGGGACTTGCTATCCCCTAGGGTACTGTCCACGGCAGTTCTAGAGCCAGCTCGACCACAGCTTGTCTGCCCGAACACCCCGCTAAACTCCGTCTAGGGCAAAGAAATCGGAGAAGATCTTTTCGCCCACCTCATTGAGGCGAAGCTGGAGGTTATCCAGAAATTCGTGCAGGCCCTGCTGGGTAATTTCGTCGATGGTGAGGTAGTCCAGTTCCGAGCGTAGCCGACCGAGGGCGCGGTCGCTGTCGGTGCGCCAGGTGCCGGGGGCGGTGCCGGAAATTTGGTGGAGGGAACGCTCGGCCTGGAGCAGGCAAAATAGGATGGAACGGGGAAATTCGCGGTTTAAAATCAGAAACTCGGTGACGCCACGGGGGGTAATGCGGTACTGGCACTTGCGATACATTTCGTAGGCGCTAGCGGACTTGAGAAGGGCAATCCACTGGAGGTCATCCAGGGGCGACCCCACATCGGTGACGGCGGGCAGCAGGATGTAGTACTTCACGTCGAGGATGCGACCCGTTTTATCGGCGCGCTCCAAAAGACGCCCCAACTGGCCAAAGTGCCAGCCTTCGTTGTGGGCCATCGTGGCGTCCATCACCCCGGCAAAGAGGTGGCTGGCCATTTTCACCTGGGGAAAGAAGTGGTGTAACTCCGACAACCGCCCCCCGTCGGCGGACTCATTCACCATTAAATAGAAATCATTCACCTGCTCCCACATTTCCGAGGAAATCACCTCCCGCACAGAGCGGGCATTTTCCCGGGCCGACCGCAGGCAGGAAATAATGGAATTGGGATATTCTCGGTCAAAGGTAAGAAATTTGAGGATATTTTCCGCTGTGGCCTCGCCGTAGCGCTGCCGGAAGAACTCCTGGTCTCCGGTGGTAATCACAATGGGTTCCCACTGTTGCTCCATCCCCACGGGCGCATCCAGCAACAGATTCAAGTTGACATCCACAAAGCGGGCTACGTTCTCCGCCCGTTCCACATAGCGGTTCATCCAGTAGATGGAGTCGGCAACTCGGCTCAGCATAGGCAGCAGCAATCAGAACGCAGCAGCATTGTCGTCATCGGGGTGGGCTTCCTTCCCCGTTCAGCCTTCAGTATAGAGATAGTTCTGAGGTTGGCAAGCGCCCATCTCCCCCCATAATGGCTATGGCAAAGCGATTCCTAGAAAGACCACAGGAAAACCCCATGAGCGGTGTACGCACAATTACCACAGTGATTGCTAAGGCTGGACAGGAAGCCCTCCTCCAACGCCTGATGACCGAAGTGACGGAACTCGCCCGCCAAGAAACAGGCTGTCTGCGCTACGACCTCTGGCAGGGCAACGCCAACCCAGCGGAGTTCATCACCATTGGCGAGTGGCAGGACGAAGCCGCCTTCCAGACCTACTACCGATCCGCCTACCTAGAGGAACTGATGCGGGAAATTCCTGAGATTGTGGCCCACCCTCCAGATATCCAGTGGTACACCTTGGTGCCCTAGACGGGAAACCGGCCGTGCTCGGTGACGGCTGACGAAACTAACCAGCACCCAAAATCCATCCAAGGGTCAGGAAACCTGCCCTTCCTTCCTACGGTGCCTAAAAATTGTAGGGACCTGTTTGCCGCGCCCGGTGAGACCTGACGACTCTGTCCTATGGCCCAGGATTAAGGGCATTACCCATTTACACAAAAAACTTTCGTCAAAGAAAATAAAACTACACAAAAGATCGGCTCTGATTACGAGAAATCCTGGTTCTAATTTTCATTTGACCAGAGTTATTAACTTGTGAAAATTTCGCTTACTAAAATCGGCATTGATTCTGTAGTTTGTTACTTAACCTGCCTCCAACCCTAGTTTCTGGGCTGTTTCGGGCTGTTCTGAAGCGGTTTAAGGATCCGGGGAAGCAGGCTCTGGGCGGTTCCTGGTCAAGGGCTAGGGAATAGCTGATCGGTCTTCCGTCACTTTTCCTTGGCCGCTGTCGTTAGAACTACCGTTCCAAGCCGTCTATTGAAGCTTTCTATAGACCCACTTTTTAAACGTCTATATCTTAGGAAGCGCCTTATATCCGCTCTGTGTTTCGAGTAGTAGAGAGGAGAGTTCCATGACCATAAGTCCCCCTGAACCGGGACAGAAAGTCAGGGTCGTGGTTGATAAGGATCCGGTGGCCACCTCGTTTGAGCGGTGGGCAAAACCGGGACATTTCGACCGCACATTGGCCAAAGGCCCCAAAACCACCACTTGGATTTGGAACCTGCACGCCGATGCCCACGACTTTGACAGTCACACCAGTGATCTTGAAGATATTTCGCGAAAAATCTTCAGTGCCCACTTCGGCCACCTCGCTGTCATCTTTATTTGGCTGAGTGGCATGTACTTCCACGGGGCCAAGTTTTCGAACTACGAGGCTTGGCTAACCAACCCCACCGGGATTAAGCCCAGCGCCCAGGTGGTGTGGCCCATCTTTGGCCAAGAAATTCTCAATGCCGATGTGGGCGGTGGCTTCCACGGCATTCAAATCACCTCTGGTCTGTTCCAGATGTGGCGGGCCAACGGCATTACCAACAGCTTTGAGCTGTACTGCACCGCCATTGGTGCCCTGGTGATGGCGGGCTTGATGCTGTTTGCGGGCTGGTTCCACTACCACAAGGCCGCTCCCAA
>CAZWNR010000232.1:0-6642 GCA_964635665.1 uncultured bacterium
CTCGCCCCCCGACTCAGCCACTTCTGGGCCACCGTTGCCAAGGGCGACCCCCAGTTCGATTTTTCCCATCTGCCCGCCTCGGTGCGCCCCATTTTGGAACGCTTCAACGCCATTGACGCCAACGGTCAACCCGAAGCCATCGACAATGCCACTACCCTGGTTTGGCCCTAGGCCCAGCGGCCCCAAGGATCGCTGTGGCCGTAAACACCCCTGATATAGTTAGGCTGAGATCCACCCTTTTCACTACAAGTCCATCCCAACTGCTATGAAACTCTCCAGTAAAAACCTTGATACCCGCCTCGATCAGGTCTACGACGCCATTGTGGTCGGAGGCGGCATGGGAGGGCTATCCGCCGCCATCTACCTGGCCCGCTACGGCCTTACCTGTTTGGTGGTAGAAAAAGGCAAAGGCCGCTCGGTGTGGATGCAGGATCTCCGCAACTTCATCGGCTTTGACCCCACCACCCCCGGACGCGATATCCTCAGCCATGGGGTCAGCCAGGCGGTGGAATGGGGAGCCGACTACCTGCGGGGCTTCGTAGAATCGGTGACCGACGAAGGCGATACCCTAGCCGTCAAGGTGAAGGTGGGCAAAAAAGACAGCATCTACCCCGTCTTTCGCACCCGTTATCTCATCGCCGCCTCTGGGATCATTGACGTGCTGCCCAAGCTCGACGATATGCAGAACGTCTACGACTTTGCTGGATACACCCTCCACGTCTGCATGATCTGCGATGGCCACGACATGCGCGACCAGAAATCGGTGTTAATTGCCGGATCGGAGGGCCAAATTAACGCCGCCTTTGTGCTCAATTGGTTTACGCCCTACATTTCCGTGCTCACCCACGGCCTGTTTGAGGTCAGCGATGCTATGAAACAAAAGCTGGCCGAGCACGGCTACCCCCTCTACGAATCGCCGATTGTGCGCTTCCATGGCCACAAACATCAGCTCAGCGGCGTAGAACTGACCGATGGCACCCTGGTCGAAGCCACCACGGGCCTCGTCAGCATGGGGTCGATCTACCACAACCACTACCTCAAAGACATCAAGGGTTTGGAATGGGACGGCGAAAACCTCGTCACCAATACCATGGCCCAAACCAGCCACGAGCGCATCTTTGCTCTGGGCGACCTCAAACAGGGCCTTAACCAAGTTTCCATTGCTGTGGCCGATGGCACCCTCGCCGCCACCCAAATTTGGCGCAACATCCGCCGCGCCAGCCCCCCCCGCAAGTGGGAGGAGAATCTCTCGGAGTTATCCGCCTAGGTTGGTGGGCGTCTAAATCCCTGCTCTTGTAGGAATTTTCAGGTCGTCAGAGGCCTCACATCCAGGGCCTTTGCTAGAAATCACGCAAAGCTGATTTAGATAATTTTCTATTCCTACTGAGATAGAGAGGCCATGGGAATATGTCATTCAATTCCATTGAGTTCATTATTTTTTTTGCGGCAGTCTTTTCTCTCTATTGGTTTTTAGCACGCCTGCCGCAAGGATTAAAAATCCAAAATGTTCTGATTGTTATTGCTAGCTATCTTTTTTATGGCTGGTGGGACTGGCGATTTTTAAGTCTCCTTGTCGTAAGCACCGTAATTGACTTCTGGGTAGGTGTAAACTTAGCGAGTCAAAGCGACGAAAAAATACGAAGGCTTTGGCTTTCCGCTAGTATTATTGCAAACCTAGGTCTCTTGGGATTTTTTAAGTACTTTAACTTCTTTATCGAGAGCTTCAATACGGCATTTTCTTGGTTAGACCAGCCTGGTCAATTTAACACTTTAAATATTATTTTGCCCGTTGGAATTAGCTTTTACACCTTTCAGACCCTGAGTTACTCTATTGATGTTTACAGAAAACGTATCTATCCCACTCAAGACTTCATTGCCTTTGCGGCCTACGTGAGCTTCTTCCCACAGCTAGTCGCAGGCCCCATTGAAAGGGCCTCCAATCTGCTGCCTCAATTTTTCAAGAGTAGGGATTTCAACTACTCCGAAGCGGTAGATGGGCTGCGACAAATTCTCTGGGGGCTATTCAAGAAGATTGTGGTAGCCGACAATTGTGCTCGATACGTTACTAGGATTTTCGATCTCTATCCCAATTATTCGGGCAGCACACTGGCGCTGGGAGCTGTGCTGTTTGCCTTCCAAATTTATGGAGACTTTTCTGGATATTCTGATATCGCTATTGGTTCGGCTAAATTGCTAGGGTTCAACCTAATGCAAAATTTCGCCTATCCTTACTTTTCTAGGGATATTGCTGAATTCTGGAGACGTTGGCATATTTCCCTGTCTACATGGTTTAGGGATTATCTATATATTCCCCTCGGTGGCAGCCATGGCGGCAAGCTAAAGCAAATCAGAAATGTGTTCTTGGTATTTTTAATTAGTGGCTTTTGGCATGGGGCTAACTGGACGTTTGTTTTGTGGGGAGCTTTCAATGCTGTTCTATTCCTTCCACTGATGCTAATGGGAAAAAATAGAGAGAACCTGGATATTGTGGCCAAGCACCGACTTTTGCCTTCCCTTGGTGAGGTTGGGTCAATAGTATGGACATTTATCGTAGTGTGTCTAGGTTGGATCATCTTTCGCGCCCCAACCTTAAGGGATGCCCTCGCCTATTTTTCAATCATCTTCTCCCCTTCATTTTTTGATTGGCCTACTTACCCCTATCGCGCAGACATTAATTTTTTAGTTGCTATTCTTTCGTTTCTGACGTTGATGGAGTGGGCAGGACGCAGAAATTTGCATCCCCTTGAAAAAATCGGTTTAGGTTGGCCAAGACTTTTACGATGGCTATTATATTATGTGATTTTATTTTTCATATTTTATTTTCCTGGCGGCACTCAAGATTTTGTTTACTTCCAATTTTAAAATGATGATTAGATTGTTAATTTTTAACCTGCTTAAGTTTTTGGCACTGCCAATGGCTTTCATGGCAATTGCATTAATTGCTTCTGAACCAACACCTAAGATTCTTGTGAGTCTTTTAGCTGCAAAGCCTGACAAAGATATCTTGCTCGAAGAAACAGCCAGTCCCAGATTGATTCTAGTGGGTGGATCTAACTTGAGTTTTGGTCTTAATAGCCAAATGATAAAGGATCAAACCGGGCTAAATCCAATCAATACAGGTATACATGCCGGAGTAGGTTTGAAATACATGATGGATAATGTTCTTCAGTATGTTCAAGCTGGAGACATCATCATCCTTATCCCTGAGTACCACCATTTCTTTAACAATTTTGCCTATGGTAGAATGGAGTTAGTGAGAACCCTTATTGAAATTGATTCGTCAGAAATTAAAACCCTAAATTTACAACAATGGTTGCGAGTTGTTGAGCAGCTGCCTGCGATGGCCATGATTAAGGTGAAGCCTAGCAGTTATGCAGTCGTTGAGGGGGAAGAATTTGGCCTACATGGTCGATACAGCTTCAACCAGTACGGTGACAGCGAACTCCATTGGCCATTAGAACCTGCTCTTGTTCAGCCGTTAACGATCAATGCTAGGGAAGCGATTGATGTCGGCATTATCAATGACATTGAGTCGTTTCAGAAGCAGGTGACGGATAAAGGTGCAACCTTATACATTTCCTTTCCAGGCTTTCAGGATAGCTCTTTTGATGGAAGTTATCAGAAAATTAAGGCCCTAGAGAATCGGCTGCGAGATAGGGGTTTTTCTGTTTTAGGTACGCCGGAGCAGTATCGAATGTCAGGAGCCTTTATCTTCGATACACCCTATCATTTGACCAAGGCTGGTGTTGATGTCAGAACTCAGCTGTTAATTGATGATTTACAGAAAATTCTGGTTCAAGAATCGAAACCTATCGATGATCCAATCGGTGCCAATTAGCCATGGATCGTCACTTCGCCCGTGGCCTTTGAGACGTGGCTACCGCTCTAAATATAGCGGGTGAGGTTAATGCGGTAGCGTTCTTTTTTGGTAACGGCCACGTCGCCGATGGAGAGTCGTCCTTTGCCGCGAATGGCGACTAAATCTCCGGCGGCGAGGTTGTGGCTGGGTTGGGTGATGGTCTTCCAGTTCACCCGCACATCTCCGGTGGAAATTAGGTCGGCCATCTTGCTCCGCGACATGCCAAACCCCGCCGAAGCGACGGCATCCAGGCGCAGGGAGGCTTCTACGGTGGTAAGTTCCTTGGTTTTGGGCGGGCGTACCTTCAGTTCTTCCCAGTCTGCGACCTGGGTCTTAACCGGGACAGACCGTACCTGGGTGAGGTGGAGGGAGAGAAAGTCCGCCAGTTCGGGCACGACAATGGCCTGGGCACCCCGTTCACCCAACACAATGATGTCGCCCACCTTATTGCGCACCAGCCCTGTACCCAGCAGCGAACCGAGGAAATCGCGGTGGGTGGCGGGGTCAAACATGAAGTTTCCGGCCATGTTCACCAGGGCCAGGGGAATGGGATTGGCTTCCAGGTCTAGGGGCAGGTCGCTGCGGGCAATGGCGAGGCGCTGGCGTTCGGCCTGGGGATAGCCCCCCCAGCCCAGAATGTGTACATCGGTGAGGCGCTGAAACAAGCCCTCGGCCTCAATGCGCTCCGGCGGCGATAGAAAATCCGTCACCACAATCTCCCAGGTTTTGATGGCCTGTTCTGCCTGATCCAAAATTCGGGCCAGGCAGTCGCGGTTTTCAACGGATTTCAGTAGGTCATCCTTGGGCAGCATGGGCGAGGCAATAGCAGAACGCATCTAGGTTCCACCTTATCGCTATCTTGAAGGGTTATGCCAATGTGGGGATTAGTCAGATTCGGCGGTGCCCGTGGGGGAGGTTCCGGCTTCCCAGGCCAACAGCCATTGCCGTAGCCGCTGGGTAAGGGATTCGCGGCGGTTGATCAAATAGATGCTGACCAGGGTAAAGCTCACCCCCAGCCATTGCAGGGAGGAGAGGGTTTCTCCGAGAAACAGGTTGCCAAACAGCAGGGCAAACACGGGGGTTAAAAAGGTGAGGGCACTGAGGCTGGTGAGGTTGCCCTTGGAGGCGAGGAAGAAGAAGATGCCGTAGGCTAGGGCGCTACCGAAAATGGTGGAATAGGCAATGGCGACCCAGTCAACCCCGGTGAGCCCCTGCCACTGTTGGGTTTCCCCTAGGGCCGATAGGCCAAACAGCGGAATCCCGCCTAGGACCATGTGCCAGCCCGTCGCCACCACCGCATCGGCATGGCGACAGACGTAGCGAATTAAAATCGTGCCCGTGGCCATGGATAGGGCCGCCAGCAGCATCAGCCACTCTCCCCCTTGCAGCAGGGTATCGAGGGCGGTGCCTTCGGTCAGCCAGTCGGTGTTGCCGTGGACAAGGGCGAAGATCCATTCATCGGGCAGGCCCAGCAGGCTAATGCCCGCAATGCCCCACAGTAGACCAATCCAACCCAGGGCACCGATGTGTTCGCCAAACAGCCCCCGAGCCATTACCGCCACCGCTAGGGGCTGAGAATCGATCATCACCGACCCCAGACCTGCCCCGGTGCGCTGCAACCCCGCCACCAAAAACCCCTGGAACAGGGTGCCATCCACTAGGGCAAAGAGGGCAATCCACAGCCAGGCCCGCCCGCTGAGTTTTTGCTCTCGCCCCAGCCACATGCTAGCCAGCAGCACCAGCAACCCCGCTGGTACCAGGCGCATTCCCGCCATAAAAAAAGGTGCGGTGTGGGGCATCGCTCCCTTCATGGCCACCATGGCTGTACCCCACAAAAAGAAGGGGGCAATTAGCAGGATGGGGTTACGGGCTGTGGGCTGAACGGAGGAGGAGTCCATGGGCAAATCGAGAGGAGGAAAAGCGGAGGTGTGACAAGACAGGGATTACACAGGTGGGATCTACACAGGCAGGCCCCAACCTCGGTAGGAATCACACAATGTGTAGAGTTGTGTACAGATTGATTGAGGACAGCTTAACGTAGTTCTGCCATGACTGCTGAAACCCTCTCCTAGCCTTTCAGAGCCCGCCCCAGGGGTTTGTTAAGTTAGCTACAATACATCTTAGTATTTTGACATTCTTGGCTGAACCCCCGTTCCTAACTCATCCCTTCTAACCTTGCTATGATTTGGCCGTTCCCCCCCCGTTCCCGTAAGTCTATTGCCCGCCTGGAAGTGAATGGCGTAATTGGTGCTGCCACCCGTAAACGCGTGCTCGATGCCCTTAAAGTCGTTGAAGAACGGAAGTTTCCGGCTTTGCTGCTGCGCATTGATAGCCCCGGCGGCACCGTGGGCGATTCCCAGGAAATCTACACCGCTCTGCGTCGCTTGCAGGAGAAGGTCAAAATTGTCGCCAGCTTCGGCAATATCTCCGCCTCTGGGGGCGTCTACATTGGCATGGGGGCCAACCACATTGTGGCCAACCCCGGCACCATTACGGGCAGCATTGGCGTCATTCTGCGCGGCAACAACCTAGAACGCCTGCTGGAACGGGTGGGGGTGTCCTTTAAAGTGATTAAATCCGGGCCTTACAAAGACATCCTGGCCTTTGATCGAGAACTTACCGACGAAGAAAAGCACATTCTGCAAGACCTGATCGACGTGAGCTACGGCCAGTTTGTGAAAACCGTCGCCGAAGCCCGCCGCCTGAGCGAAGACACCGTGCGCAGCTTTGCCGATGGCCGCATTTTCACGGGCGAACAGGCCCTCGCCCTGGGGGTGGTAGAC
>CAZWNR010000233.1:0-6607 GCA_964635665.1 uncultured bacterium
GGGTTTGCAGTATTGGTCGACTATCAATATCAGCCGGAGACCGCCCGATCGGTACAGCGCCAAATTGGTCAGGCGGTGGGTTTGGCGGTCTATCGCCAGCGCCCCTACCTGCTGATTGCCTATAGCCCCAACCTGGAGGGAGCCGCCACCACCCTCCAAGTTCTAGGGAGTTACGGCATCTCTGGCTTTATTGTGGATAGCCGTGAGGTGGTGATGCTGACTCCGGCGGTGGCACTGTCGCAGTAGGGATCCGCTAAGAAGTTAGGGTGCCGTCACCCTTGGTGCATTGCTTCGTGTGTGGCCCTTCGGGCAAGGCTGATCCTAGGGCGCAGCCTTGCCCTAGCACTATGCATCCTACAAGGATCATGGTTGTGCGTGCCTGAGTGGGTGCATTCGCGAAGCAGCGCACCCAACGCACCCACTCAGGGATTATGGTTTTAGGCTCTCTAACCTGTCTAGAAACCGTAGGCAGGGGCGGCGAGCCAGGAAATAAACACGCCCAAAATCGATCCGGCAATTACCTGGAAGGGGGTGTGACCTAGGAGTTCCTTGAGGCGATCTTCGTTAAATTCGGGCTTTTCTTGGAAGAGTTCGTCGATGATTTGGTTCAAGACGCGGGCCTGTTTGCCAGCGGCTTGGCGTACCCCGGCGGCATCGTACATGACGATGATGGCAAAGACGCAGGTGGCGGCAAAGAAGGGGCTAGCCCAGCCGA
This sequence comes from uncultured bacterium, assembly GCA_964635665.1. GTDB lineage: Bacteria > Cyanobacteriota > Cyanobacteriia > Phormidesmidales > Phormidesmidaceae > Nodosilinea. The sequence continues at coordinate 716 of CAZWNR010000233.1, forward strand.
GGGTTTGGCCGACGCCACAGGCCAAGGCCGTGACCAGGGCCGAGTGGGCGCTGGGCATCCCCCCGGTTTCCACCATCACCTTGAGGTTGAGCTTGCGGTGGCGCACCAGTTCGATGATGGCCTTGAGAATTTGGGCCGTGACACAGGCCACCAAAGCCACCAGTAGAACGTAGTTATTGAGGATGTCGCTAAAATTTTCCATCGTCGGCATGGCTAATCCCTAGTAGGTGCGGGCAACAATATAGTCGGCGATGGCCCGGAGGGGCTGGCTGGTCGTCCCAAAGTTGTCTAAGGCCGCCTTGGCCTCATCAATGAGTTTATCGGCCTGTCGCCGGGATTCCTCCAGACCCCACAGGCTTGGATAGGTGGCTTTTTGGGCCGCCACATCCTTACCGATGGACTTGCCTAGGGTCTCGGCGGTGGAGGTGATGTCTAGGATATCGTCCACAATTTGGAAGGCAAGGCCGATGCGCTGGGCGTAGTCGCGTAGGTTTTGGATTTGATCGTCGGTGGCCCCGGCCAGGATGGCTCCGGAGGTGACGGAAATTTCCAGCAGGGCCGCCGTTTTGTGGTTGTGGATGTAGTTGAGGGTTTCTAGGGTGGTGTCGGGGTTACCCTCGCTGGCTAGGTCAACGATTTGACCACCCACGAGTCCCTCGCCGCCGACAGCCTTACCCAGCCCCGCAATCACCCGCAGTACCCGATCCGCCGGAACCCCCTGGGTAGCGGTGGCGACGTGTTCAAAGGCGTAGGTGAGTAGGGCATCTCCGGCCAAAATCGCCACATCGTCGCCGTAGACCTTGTGGTTGGTCAGCCGTCCGCGCCGATAGTCGTCGTTATCCATGGCAGGTAGGTCGTCGTGGATGAGTGACATGGTATGGATCATCTCCAGGGCGCAGGCGGTGGGCATGGCCACCGCAGGATTACCGCCCACTAGTTCGCAGGAAGCCAAACACAGAATGGGCCGCAGCCGCTTCCCCCCCGCCAGCAGTGAATAGCGCATGGATTCGTAGAGGGTTTCGGGGTACTGCATGGGCACCGCCGCATCGAGAGCCGCCTCCACCTGGGGACGACGCTCCTCCAAATAGGCCGATAGGTCAAAGTCAGTCAGATTCGGGTCGAGGGAGTTTGCGGACACCATAGCGGCAAAACGGGGCTGAACAGAATGAAGGACAGGAAGATGAACCAAGGTGATGGGATTTCTGCGCGACGTGTCCTCAGCGTAGGACGGTCTGGGGGCGTCGGACGTCCTCAAATTTGAAGGCGTTGACGGTAGCTGGTGACGGTATTTTCCAGCAGCATGGCCACGGTCATGGGGCCAATGCCACCGGGCACCGGAGTAATGGCGCTGGCGACAGGGGCCACGACGTCATAGTCCACATCCCCCACCAGTTGAGCCTTGCCATCGGGGCTTTCCACCCGGTTAATGCCCACATCGATCACCACGGCACCGGGCTTAACCCAGTCAGCGGTAATCATGTTGGGGCGACCCACTGCCGCCACTAGAATATCAGCTTGGCGGGTCAGGTCAGGCAGATCGACGGTGCGGGCGTGGGCCACGGTCACCGTGGCGTTGGCTTCTAGCAGCATAATGGCCATGGGTTTGCCCACCAAAATACTGCGCCCCACCACCACCGCCCGCTGACCCGTGAGGTCAATATGATGGGCCGCCATCAGCCGCATCACACCGTAGGGGGTGCAACTTCTTAGGCCCTGTTCCCCCCGCAGCAAACGACCTAGGTTAATGGGGTGCAGCCCGTCCACGTCTTTATCTGGGTCGATGGTGTTGAGCAGGGCCACCGCATCGAGGCCATTGGGCAGGGGCAGCTGCACCAAAATGCCGTCCACCTTGGGATCATTGTTGAGATGTTGAATGAGGGCCATGACCTCCGCTTGGGGCACCGTGGCGTGGAGGTGATGTACCTGGGAGGCAATGCCCACCTTGCCGGAGGCCCGTTCCTTGTTGCGCACGTAGGCGGCACTTGCAGGATTGTTGCCCACCATGATTACCGCCAAACCAGGGGGGCGATGGCCCTGGGCGGTGAGGGCTTGCACTTGCTGGGCAAGGTCGCTCTGCACTTGGGCCGCAAGGGCTTTACCGTCAAGAATCTGAGTCATGGCACAGACGACTGCTAAACAGAAGAAAAGTGGCGGACGCCGGACAGGTTTGGCTCCCGCATGGGATGGGGCCGTGGCCAATGCCTAGGGAATTCTGCCCGGATTGCAGAACCCTGTTCTAAGCTTGGGCCGCAAAGCTAGGATAGGACAGGCTGGCCTAGAGCCTTTCCCAGTGTCTCAGATTTTGCCCGTTTCGCGGCAGCGGCACGCTTAGGTTGGCTGGCGTTTTCTCCTTAAGTCTCCCCGTTCCCTGCCATGCTTAAACGGCTTGCCTACCCCAGTCTGCTTGGGTTGATGCTGATTTCCCTAACCCTGGGTGGTGCTAGGGCCAATCCTGGCCTAGGGTTCCTCCTGCGGGAACAGTTGGGTAGCCTGCCTGGGATGGGCTGGCTGAGCCCGGTCACCCCCATTGCCGATTTAGGCCAGCACCGAGGTGGTACCGCCTATTTCGAAGGCCAAGTGACTCGGCATGTACCCCTGTTCGATGGTGCTTTGTATCAGGTTACCGATCCATCAGGAGCCATTTGGGTGAAGGCTACCACGCCGCCGGATCTCGGCCAGCAGGTCTCGCTGCGGGCCGAGATCCGCTACGAGTCGATTTTGATGCGGGGCCAGGATATTGGCGAAGCCTACGCCGAAGAACTGGAGCGCACAGTGAAGCCGTAGCCCTCTGGACCTAATGTCTAGATTGGCTTAGTCGGTGGCATCTTGATTGGGAGGTACTAGGCGTAGCCGTAACGCATCAAAGCCTTGGCCTGCATGGGTTAGCACAGCGTAACCCATGCTCCGAGGTTCTCATCCTCTGGGGATAGGGGTGTGGGGAGACTGGAATCCCTTTCGGACATTTTTCTCACCACCGTCCCAGCGAAGTTCCTAACTAAACCCAGGCCGTCCTAAGGGCGATGGAAAATGGTAGTCTCTTAGAAACGCTGTGTAGTTCTTAATTTTGTAGGAGAGGAAAAGGGGATATGAAACGACTGGTTGGCCTGCTGATTGCCATTGGAGTCCTGGTGGGTTGGTTTGGTGGGTTTGGCATGACCCAGCCAGCGCTGGCCGCTAGTGGCTCTAGCGCCTTTGCCTTGCTGGCCGAGCGCCCCCTCATCAACGCCGTTGATGCGAAACTGGGCACCGAGTATGGCGCTAAGCTCGACCTCAACAATGCCAACGTGCAAAACTTCCGCAAGTACCCCGGCCTCTATCCCACCCTGGCAGGCAAAATTGTTCAGAATGCCCCCTTCGATGCCGTGGAAGATGTGCTGGATATGCCCGGTTTGTCCGAGAAGCAGATCGAAATTTTGGAAGCCAACTTAGACAACTTCACGGTCACCGTGCCCGATCCAGCCCTGGTGGAAGGGGCCGACCGCTTTAACAACGGCGTCTACAAATAGGTCAAGGTCAAGGCGTTAGGGAACTCCCATCGCTTGCCCGATCCTTGACGGTTTCAGAAAGGCGGCCTCAGAAAGACCGTTCCAGAAAAGAGACTAAGCCCTTGTCGGTAGCCACTCTAGCAGTGGATATGTTGACAGGGGCTTTCTCACATCTACCGTTCAGGATGACTACGACTCAGTAGGTCGGTGGCATCCTACGTGGGCGGTGCTAGGTGCAGCCGTCATACATCAACACCTTAGCCAGCCTGGGTTACGCATTGCTAACCCATCCTACGTGGGCTTGGCTTTAATCGGGTTCCTCGACTTATCTTGGATATTTATCCCCTAGGATTTCTCAGCATCACATTTAGTACCCACAGGAGCACCCTTTGGCCCAGCCTATCCCTTCTCCGGCAGTGGCGACCCCGCCCTGGGATTTTGATGTCCTCGTTGTGGGGGGGGGAGCCGCTGGGCTTTATGCCTCCCTTTCCATTCCTGAGCAGTGGCGGGTGGGGCTGATTACCAAGGACAACCTGTCCCTGTCGGCGAGCGATTGGGCCCAGGGGGGGATCGCCGCCGCCCTTGGGCCAGACGATTCCGCCAGTCTCCATGTGGCCGATACCCTGCGGGCTGGGGCTGGGCTGTGTGAACTCGATGCGGTGGAGCACTTGGTCACCCATGCCGCAACCTGTATCCATCGCCTAGTAGATTTGGGCGTAGCCTTTGACCGCCATGGAACCGATCTATCCATGACCCTAGAGGCGGCCCACTCCCGCAAGCGGGTGCTCCATGCCGCCGACACCACCGGGCGGGCCATTGTCTCCATCCTGGCGGAGGCAGTACTGCAACGGCCCAACATCACCGTTTACGAATCGGCTTTTGCCTTGGATCTGTGGCTAGAGAACGGCCACTGTCGGGGCATTTCCCTGGTGCAGGGCCACACCCTGCGCTGGCTGTCGGCCCAGGCCACGGTGCTGGCCACGGGGGGGGGCGGTCAGGTCTATGCCCAAACCACCAACCCCACCGCCAGCACCGGGGACGGCGTCGCCATGGTGTGGCGGGTCGGGGGGCAGTTGCGAGATCTAGAGTTCTTTCAGTTCCATCCCACCTCCCTCTCTCAGCCGGGGGCACCGCCCTTCCTAATTAGCGAGGCCGTACGCGGAGAGGGGGCGCACCTGGTGGATAAAGATGGCCGACGGTTTGCCTTTGACTATCACCCCGACGGGGAACTAGCCCCCCGTGACGTGGTCAGTCGGGCGATTTTTCACCATCTGCAAAAAACTGGGGATCGGCAGGTATGGCTAGACATGCGCCCCATCCCTGCCGACCAACTGAATTACCGCTTCCCCAATATCATCCGCGTCTGCCGTACCTGGGGCTGCGACCCGCTGACTCAGCCCGTGCCCGTAGCCCCCGCCGCCCACTACTGGATGGGGGGCATTCCCACCAACAGCCACAGCCAAACCCAGATCCCCGGCCTCTATGCCGTGGGCGAAAATTCCAGCACAGGCGTCCATGGGGCCAACCGTTTGGCCAGTAACTCCCTACTAGAATGCCTGGTCTACGGGGCAGAACTTGCGAATCTGCCGCTGCAAGCGGGCTTAGTGAAAGCGGGCGTTCTCACCCCGCTGCCGCCGCAATCTCTGGAGCCCGCCGCCAGTGATGATCCCCACCTTACGGTTCTCGAACAGCAACGGCAGCAATTGACCCAACTCATGTGGGACTACGCCGCTATCAGCCGTCACCAAACCGGGCTAGAAACCGCCATTGCCACCCTCTCAGACTGGCGCAAAGAAGCCGAGCACCGGGATCTTGACCAAATTTTGCAGAGCCTAGCACCCGATCTTCAGCAGGATTTACCCGACCCGATCAGTCTTCCGGTGCTGCGGGCCTGGGGCGAACTGCGCAACCTCTACGACGTGGCCTGGCTGGTACTTAACAGCGCCCTCTTCCGCGCCGAAAGCCGAGGCGGCCACTACCGCAGCGACCATCCCAACACCGACCCGGCATGGCAGGCCCATACCCTGGTGCAGGGCAACCAATGGCAGCGGTCGGCCCCGGTGTCCGCCCAGATTTCCCCGGAGTAACGATTGAAGTCATCATCGCCGGAGCCATGGCCCACCGATGATTTTCTCTGGACAGGGCGAAATCTAGTCATCCTGGCCGGAGCTTGCTAGGCTAAACGCAGTTGCCCTTCACCCGTGATACCACCCATGGCGACCTCCTCTAAGCCCCTGTTTGATCAGTTTTTGATGCCCATCTTCGAGCGGCTGATTGACCGTGAGGCCATCATTCGCCTGCGCCAACGCATCGATTGGGACGCCGAACTAGCCCGCTTCACCAATCCCCAGGTGGCCTACCCCGACTACTACACGACCCACAACTTCCATGGGGTGAAAAACGGCTA
>CAZWNR010000234.1:0-6607 GCA_964635665.1 uncultured bacterium
CCCTGGTTTTGGTGGCTCCTTTGTCTGGGCAGTTGGTGCCCATCGAGACCGTGCCCGACCCCGTTTTTGCCCAAAAAATGGTGGGCGATGGCATTTCCATCGACCCCACCAGTCAGGCGCTTTTGGCCCCCTGCGATGGGGAAATTGTGCAAATCCACAGCGCTAACCATGCCGCCACGGTAAAAACCGCCGAGGGCATCGAGATTTTGATGCACATTGGCCTGGATACGGTGGCCCTAAAGGGGGAGGGCTTTACCCCCAAGGTGAAGGTGGGCGACCAGGTGAAAACCGGGGACATCCTCATCGAGTTTGATGCCGACCTTGTGGCCCAGAAGGCCCGCAGTTTGCTGACCCAAATTGTGGTGACGAATGGAGAGCGGGTGGCGGAATTTCGGCCCCATGTGGGGTTTGCCAATGCCGCTAGGGATACGGTACTGACCCTGGTTTTGGCTGAGGTCGCGGCCACCGAAGATGAGGCGGCTGGCTTAACGATTCGGTCAAAGGGCATCATTATTCCCAATCCGTCCGGGCTGCACGCTCGGCCTTCGGCGGTGCTAGCCCAGTTGGCGAAGAAGTACCAGTCCACCATCCGCATTCACCGGGGCAGCGACAGCGCCAATGTCCGCAGCGTGGTGGCGTTGATGGGCATGGAAATTGCGCGGGGCGATACCGTTACCCTGGAGGCCAGCGGGGCCGATGCGGAAGAGGCCATTGCCGAACTAGAGGAAGCTGTCCGCACCGGGCTAGGGGAAGAGGGGGCGACGCCGATTATGTCTGCCCCGGCCAGCATTGCCCAGTTGGAGGTGTCTGCCCCTGCGCCTCGGCCCAAGAGTGATGACCCGAACATTATTTTGGGGGTAGCGGCGTCCTCAGGCTTGGCGGTGGGCAACACCCTCCGCGCCCGTCGCCAGGAACTCAACGTGCCCGAAACCGGAGATAGCCCCAATGCCGAACGCCGCAAGCTAGAGAAGGCCATGGCCCAGGCGGAGCTAGAAATCGAAAGCCTACGGGCTAAAGTCCACGGCCAGGGCGATCCCGGCAAGGCGGCGATTTTCTCCGCCCACCAGGAATTGCTGGACGACCCGGAACTGACGGACATCGCCACCAGCGCCATCGACAAAGGCAAAAGTGCCGCCTTTGCTTGGCAGCAAACCTACACCACCCAGGCCAACCAGCTCGCTCAGCTTAAAAGTGAACTGCTGGCAGAACGGGCCAATGACCTACGGGACGTGGGCGACCGAGTTCTCCGCATTTTGATGGGCGTGGAAGAACAGGCCCAGGTCTACCCCGAAAACACCATTCTGCTGGCGGAAGACCTTACCCCCTCGGATATGGCCACCATCGACCCCAGCCGCGTTAAGGGGTTCTGTACCGTTGCCGGAGGATCGACCTCCCACGTGGCGATTTTGGCCCGATCTATGGGCATTCCCGCCATCGCTGGCATCGAGGCCCGCACCCTGGATCTGCCCGATGGCACCCCGGTCATTTTGGACGGCACCAGGGGCAAACTGCGCCTCAATGCCTCCACCACCGAAATCGAGGCCATCCAAATCCGGATCGCCCGCCAAAAGGCCAAGCAGGAAGAAGACCTGCGCCACGCCTTCGACCTGGCCCACACTCAAGACGGACGGCACATCGAAGTGGTGGCCAACATCGGCGGGTTAGAGGATGCCGAAGCCGCCCTCAAGGTCGGGACAGAAGGGGTGGGCCTACTGCGGACAGAATTTGTCTTTATGGAGGCCAGTTCTGCCCCCAGCGAAGACGAGCAGGAGGTGATCTACGCCAGCATCCTCAAAACCCTGGGGCCGGATAAACCCATGATCATCCGCACCCTAGATGTGGGCGGCGACAAACCCCTGCCCTACCTGCCCATGGCCCACGAAGAAAACCCCTTCCTAGGCGAGCGCGGCATTCGCCTTGGGTTTGACCGTCCCGAACTGCTGCGTACCCAGTTTCGAGCCATCCTCAAAGCCTCCACCGCAGGTAAGGCACGGGTGATGTTCCCGATGATTGCCCGCCTAGAAGAACTCCACATGGCCAAGGCGGTGATGGAAGAGGAGCGCCAAAAGCTGGGCGTGCCCCCCATCGAAATCGGCATCATGATCGAAGTGCCCTCGGCGGCGGTGATGGCGGAACGCTTTGCCGAACAGGTGGACTTCTTCTCCATCGGCACCAACGACCTCACCCAATACACCTTGGCGATGGATCGCGGCCACCCCAAACTGGCCCCCTTCGTCGATGCCCTCGATCCCAGCGTGCTGCGGATGATTGACCTCACCGTGCGCGGAGCCGACAAACACGGCAAATGGGTCGGCGTCTGCGGCGGCGTGGCCGGAGATCCCCAGGCCGTCCCGATTCTGGTGGGCCTAGGGGTGAAAGAACTCAGCGTCAGCATCCCGGTCATCCCCTCGGTGAAGGCCCAAGTCCGCACCCTCAGCTACCCCCACTGCCAGGAGCTGGCCCAAAAAGCCCTCAACCTGGATTCTGCTTCCCAAGTCCGTGATTTGGTGCCGTTGGATGATGTGTAGCGGCCCAAATTCCCCGGTACGGGCGCACGGCGGTGCGCCCCAACCCAATCTCCGATGAGGAAATCCCAATTCCCAATTCCCCGGTACGGGCGCACCGCAGTGCGCCCCAACCCTAACCCTCGGAAAGTCAGAAAAAGCCAAGCCACCTTCCGGCCCCCCTCGCCCTTGGGGAGAGGGGTTGGGGGTGAGGGCCACCCAACTATCCACCCACAAAACCCATGGACATAAAACAAACCTGGAACAAAGCCTTTGGGCTGCTGCAAAAAATGGGCAAGTCGCTGATGCTGCCCGTGTCGGTGTTGCCCGTGGCGGGCTTGCTGCTGGGCCTCGGCAGCGCCCGTCTAATTGAGCTTCAGCAAATTGAACAAGGGCTGCTGACCGACTCTAAATTCTGGTGGTTGCCGGAGTGGCTAGCGGCGATTATGCGGAACTCTGGCGACGCGATTTTTGCCAGTATGCCGTTGATTTTTGCCATTGCGGTGGCCATTGGCTACACGGGCAACGATGGCGTTTCGGCCCTAGCGGCCACGGTAGGGCTGATGGTGTTTATGGCCACCCTAGGCACCGTCGCCATTGGCATGGGCCTAGAAACCAAGTCGGTGCTGGGCATTTCTACCCTGGATACGGGGGTGTTTGGTGGCTTGATTATGGGCTGCATCGCCGCCTACATGTTCAATCGCTTCTTTAGAATTACCCTGCCGCCCTACCTGGGCTTCTTTGCCGGGAAGCGCTTTGTACCCATCATCACCGCCTTTGCCGCCATCCTCACTGGGTTTGTGATGAGCGTGATCTGGCCTCCTGTCGGCGCGGTAATCGACAGCTTTGCCCAAAGTGCCGCCACCGGAGACAACGTGCCCATCACCGTGGCGGTCTACGGCTTCATCGAGCGCTTGCTGCTGCCCTTCGGTCTGCACCACGTTTGGAACGTGCCCTTCTTCTTCGAGATTGGCTCCTTTACCGACCCGATCACCGGCCAACAGGTGACGGGGGACATTGCCCGCTTCTTCGCTGGGGACAAAACCGCCGGGATTTTGGGCGGGGCCTACTGGTTCAAGATGTTTGGCCTGCCAGCGGCGGCCATTGCCATCTGGCACAGCGCCAAACCCAAAAACCGCAAGCAAATCGGCGGTCTGATGATCTCCGGGGCGCTGACCTCGTTTTTGACGGGCATCACCGAACCCATCGAATTCTCCTTCCTGTTCGTGGCCCCCATGCTCTACGCCGTCCATGCGGTGATTGCGGGCTTCTGCCAGTGGCTGTTTAGCACCCTGGGCGGACGCATGGGCTTCACCTTCTCCCAGGGGCTAATCGACTTTGTGCTGTTCAGCAGCCTGGGCACCAAAACCTGGCTGATTCCAGCCCTGGCCCCCTTCTTCATCGCCCTGTACTACTTCTCCTTCCGGTTCCTGATTCACCACTTCAACCTGCTGACCCCCGGTCGCGAAGAGGATACGGGCACCGATGATGTGCGTGCCGCCATCACAGGCGACAAAGCCGAAATGGCCAAGGCCCTGGTGCTGGCCTTTGGCGGACGCAGCAACATCAAGAACCTAGATGCCTGCATCACCCGCCTGCGGATTGAGGTGGAGGACATGGCCAAGGTCAACGTGCCCCGGCTGAAGGCGTTGGGTGCGTCTGGTGTGGTGCAAGTGGGCAACAACGCCCAGGCTATCTTCGGCCCTCGCTCCGATAACCTGAAAACCGACATGGGCGACTACCTCAAAACCGCTGGCCCTGAGGCCGATGTGGTAGACGTGCCCGCCGAGGGCTTTGTGGACGAAACCGCCCCCGACCTGGCTAAGATCCCCCTCGATCCCCAAGCGGGCGAAAAGGCCGAGGCCATGATTAGCGCTCTGGGTGGGGCCGACAATATCCGTACCGTAGACTCTGTGGCGTTGACTCGTCTGCGGGTAGAGGTCACCGATCCGGCTACGGTTAATGAAACCGCACTGCAAGCCGCTGGGGTGCAGGGGATGATGAGAGTGCAGGACAACGTGCTGCACCTAGTGGTGGGTCTCAATGCCGACCAGTACGCCGAGGAAATCGCCAAACGACTGTCTGCCAGGGTGTAATACTCCATCCGGTTTGTTTGCCCTCGGTCTCAGCGGGCGAGGAGACCTCGCCCCTACGGATTGTCGGCCTGGGAATCGGGGGTTTCTGATTCGGATTGGGTATCAAGGCCATCTTCAGCGGCATCTTCTGGGCCATGGGGGCTAAGCCAACTGCCCAGGAGGCAGATCTCCCAGCCGTAGCCCCCCAAAGCGGCGTTGTCTGGCTTGGTACCAGGTGAGGGCTTGGGCAAAGGCGGTGCGGTCAAAATCGGGCCACAGCACCTCGGTAAAGTAGAGTTCGGTGTAGGCCAACTGCCACAGCAGGAAATTACTCAAACGCTGCTCGCCGCTGGTGCGAATCATCAAATCCGGGGGCGGAGCCGGATGGGTGTATAGGGATGCCGTGATCAGGGCAGCATCCACCTGTTCAGGCTGTAATGTTCCATCGGCCACCTGCTGGGCAATGGCACGGGTGGCGGCGACTAGCTCTTGCTGACCGCCGTAGTTGACCGCCACATTGAACTGCACCGTTTGATTCGCCTGGGTGGCGGCCATGGCGTACTCCATCAACTGCCGCAGGCGATCCGGTAGCGGAGAGAGATCCCCCACAAAGCGGATCTGAACGCCCTGGCGCTGCATTTCCTCCAGTTCTCGGCGCAGCAGACGATCAAACAACCGCAGCAGAAACTCCACTTCGGTCTGGGGTCGCCGCCAGTTTTCGGTGGAAAAGGCATACACCGTCAACACCGGAATGCCCCAGTCTTTGCAGCAACGGAGCAGGGTTTTGAGGGTCTTGGCTCCCTGACGGTGTCCGGCAATGCGGGGCAGCCCTTGGTGGGTCGCCCAGCGGCCATTGCCATCCATAATCACCGCAACGTGGTGGGGCAAGGCCGCAGGGTGCAGATGGGCGGGAAGTAGGGTGGTCATGGGTTTAGGTCTATAGAACTCAGTAGTGCTCAAGCGCAGTCCAGACAAGGAGGTTAAGTCCCTTGCTCTAAAGCGGATGGTTGAAAAGTCCTGTTGGCTGTAGCAAAGGTGGGGATCCCCCTAAATCCCCCTTGGTAAGGGGGACTTTTACCCCCCTTACCAAGGGGGGCAGGGGGGATCGGCGGGTGCCTAAAGCTACAGCAGATCACTTTTCAAACGCCCTCTAAAGAGGTTTTCCCAGCGAGGGATCCCCCTGGTTCGCCGCTGTCGGTGTCCCCAGCACGCTATCGAGGTAATCTCGGCTGAGGGTGCGATCCCACTGCCACAGCACCCGCATCACCTGATCAAAGCTGTAGAGCAGGGTCAACCGATGGGTGGGCGACCAATCGGCCCAGCCTAGTTCGGCCATCATCCGGCGCAGGGTGTGTAAAAGGCTGCCCTGGAGTTGGGGATGGCGGAGTTTTTGGGCCAGCGCCTGGGTAAAGGTGAGGGCAATGATACCCAGCCCGGTGTTGGGATAGGCCCAGCGACCAAAGCCCCAAAACTTGGTCATGTGGTTGATTTCGTCGATCAGCAGTTCTCCCAAGACCGCCTGGAGGGGGCCAGTGGTGTAGGCCATCATCCAGAGATAGAGGCCGGTGGCCCCGTATTCGGTGGCGATGCGGTGCAGGCCGTGGCGGTAGAGATCGTGGCGCGGATCGCCGGAGGGGGTGTAGGGGCGTGCGGCGTGGGGGATGACCTCAGGCTTTTGGCCAGAGATCCGGGTGTAGAGGGAGATTAGGGCGGGGGTGTGGCGCTTTTCTTCAATCTCCCACAAGCCCAGGGCGAGGGTTCGGCCCGCATCATCCACCCGTCCCCCGACAAAATGGGCCATCGCCGGATAAAACTGCTCTAGGTACTGGCGGCTGGCTTGGGTATAGCCGTGGATGGGTGCTTCGGTATTGATGGCCCCGGCCAAAATGCGGCAGAAGGTGGCCACAGAGAGGCCCCTGAGTTGATCTGAATGGATGGCGGCCCAGTCGATTTTTGCCCAGGGGCGAGGGTAAGGAGACTGGAATTGGTGGGGAAGTTCTTCAAAGCGCTCTTGCAGATGGGCTGGGG